>NZ_CBDRFA010000031.1:0-79494 GCF_965343085.1 Nocardiopsis synnemataformans
TGTGGGGGACATGGCACGACTGCTCATCGTTCACCACACGGTCTCGCCCGCGACCCAGGAGCTGCTGGGCGCGGTCCTGGAGGGCGCCCGCGACGACGACGTCGAGGGGGTCGAGGTGCGGGCGGAGGCGGCGCTGTCGGCCACGGCCAGCGACCTGCTCGGCGCCGACGCCGTCGTCCTGGGGACCCCGGCCAACATCGGGTACATGTCGGGCGCCCTCAAAGTTTTTTTCGACACGGTCTTCTACCCCGCTCAGGGGGCGACCGAGGGGCTGCCCTACGCGCTGTACGTGCACGGGGACAGCGACACCTCCGGCGCGGTCCGGGCGGTCGAGTCGATCGCCAAGGGCATGGGGTGGCGGCGGCACCGCCCGCCGGTCACCGTGACGGGCCGACCGGGGGCACAGGACCGCGAGGCCTGTTGGGAGCTGGGCGCCGTCACCGCCCTCGCCGCCCTGGGCAAGGGGTGAGTCGTCCTCGGAACGTGGAACGGCCCCCGGTTCGGCCGGGGGCCATCTCGCGTAGGCCGGTCAGAACTGATCGCTGCCGACAGCCTGACCGATCGGGAACACATGCCGTGTCGCTGCGCAGATCGTCTCCAGCGCATGGATGGGCACGTCCTCGGTGGAGTGGCTGACACGAAGCACCCGCACCACCCATTCGCCGGGGATGTCGAGCAGGTCCGCCTCGTACGGTGTCGCCGGGCGCGCGGTCAGCGTCTCGGTGGCGTGTCCGAACCGGTGCCCGAGATCCTCGATGACGGCCTGGAGGGTCGGCAGAACGAACCCCTCACCGTCCAACCTGGTGTTCTCGCCGACGTCCACCCGGAAGTACGACGTACTGATGCGCACGGGCACCTCGTTGGCCCAGAACATCTTGCGTCGGGCGATGACCGGGTCCCCGGGTTCGAGGCGTAGTCCCAGGGCAACGTGTTCGTTCGCGGGTTCCTGTCCCACGAACAGCATCTTCCGCTCCGGAGTGAGCCCCTGCTGCTGTGCCTCGGTCAGGTAGAGCGACTTCGAACCGCGTGTGCTGGGAGGGGTCGGCAGCGCACGCTGGACGAGCACGCGCGGGCGTGGGTCGACGGGACCGGTGGGCGCCTTGTGCGCGGGTTCCTCCGCGCCCGCCTTCTTCATCTGGCTCACCCGGCCGGGCGACACTCCAAGGTGCCGGGCGATGTCCTCCTGGCGCATCCCGGACTGCTGGGCCTCGATGATGGCGCCGCGCCGAATCCGGGACAGCTCAACGCTCTGCCCCTGGAGACTCGTCATCGCGGCGGAGGCGGCGCGGGCTCTCTCCAGCGAGTCCGGCATGGCGGCGATGTCATGCAATGTCCGTGCGTCCAAGACGAATCCTCACTTCAGGTGCTCCATCACCGCAGACTTTAGCCCCCCTATTGCGTCGAGCGAAAGGTCGAGTTACTGTCATCACACGCGGAGGGTTTAGCCCCTATAAAGTCAGCGGTTCCGCGCTGACTCGTAGGTGGCGGAGCGTTTGGCGGTCACGGCTGCGCGGTGTCTCGTCCTGATGGCCCGCCGGGCTTCCCACCCGGTACCTTGCCCGAGGAGGCGCCCCGTGCGCTACCTGTGCGTCTGCGACATCTACGAGCTGCCGACCCTCCCGGACCTGCGCGCCTGGGCCGTCGCCCACCGGACCCGGGTGACCTACCTCGGCCCCACCCTGGAGGGGCACCCCCTGTACGGAGCCACCGAGGGACCGGTCACTCGTGTGGCTCGGGAACGCCGTCCGGATCCACACCCGCACCGACTCCTCTGGGTCTCCCCGCTGGAGCGTCCGGAGGTGGACCAGTGACCCCCGTGGGCCCCCTGCTCGACGACCTCATCCAGGGTCGGTGGGTGCTCACTCTGGAGGGCGACGAGGTCGTCGCGTACCGGCCGCCGGGCTGGACCGGGCCGGGCGACCCGCACGAGCGGATCGCCCGGCCCCTCACGCGAGGCCATGCGCGCCACGTTGACGCGTCGGCAGAAGGAGAAGGACTGATGGACGGCTACACGGCCTGGTCGTTGCCTTGGATCTGTTGGTGGGTCTGGTGCTGTCCGACCCACGGGTGGGTGGAGCGCCGCTCCCACGTCGACGTGCCGCCCCCGCGTCCGCCGCAGGACTGAGACCCCCGTGCGTCCGGCCCTTTCCTGCCGGGCGCACGGACGTCAACGCTCCCCGGTGCGGGATGGCGCGGGGCAGAGGAGGCGGGCGAACGGCCGAAGGGCCGGAAAAGGGCGGGAAAGTCTGGGTAAGGGGTTGGCTGGGACGGTGTCGGACGCGGCGTGGCGTTTTCGCCGACTTGGACCAGCAGGTCAGGATGGGCCCAGGTCGTCGGGAAACGCGGGGAAGCACAGGCCCCGCCCCGTCCGGCGCCGCAGATCTTCCGTCCGCACCTTCGCCCGCGACCGCCGTCCCCAGGACGGGAACGAACCCCCGACCAGCCCCTCCCCAGACACACCGCGTGGCCGCCCACTGGCCCAAGTCCTCAGGCCGCGCGGTGTTTCCTTGCCGAGGCGGCGCCGGTTCGCGGACCGGCGTCAGTAGCCCCGCCAGGCCCCCTGGTGGTAGCCGATGATCCTCGGGTGCATGAGGGTCGACTCCTCCACGTCGCCCTCGCGGCGGTCCTTGGGGAAGACCTGGGCGGCCTCCAGCAGAGCCGGGTCCAGGAAGTACAGCGGAGGCGCGTCCTCGGGGACGCGCAGCTCGGGCTCGGCTCCGGTGGTGGTGAGGTAGAAGCCCCAGTTGCCGAAGGAGGGCACGTCCACGTTGTAGGGGGTGGCGGCCAGGTCCGCCTCCTCCAGGGAGTCGCCCACGCTCCAGTAGGCCTCCGGGGCGAAGAAGGGCGAACCGGCCTGCACGACCATGCGGCCCTCCTCGGACAGGGCGTGGCGCAGGAGCGAGTAGAACTCGACCGAGTAGAGCTTGGCGGTGCCGACGTCGTCCCCGTCCGGCAGGTCGGCGATGATCACGTCGAACTCCTCGCGGTTCTCGCGCAGCCACTGGAAGGCGTCGGCGTTGACCACGTCCACGCGCGGGTCCTCGAAGGAGTGCCCGTTGAGGGTGCTGATCACCGGGTCGGTCGAGGCCAGTTCGACCACGGCCGGGTCCAGGTCCACGAGGGTGGCCGATGCCACGTCGTCGTAGGCGAGGATCTCGCGCAGGGCCAGGCCGTCGCCGCCGCCCAGGACCAGCACGTCCTCGTGGGGCCCCGCCATCGCGGGGTGCACCAGCGACTCGTGGTAGCGGTACTCGTCCAGGCTGGAGAACTGGAGGCTCCCGTTGAGGAACAGTCGCACGTCATCGCCGTCGAGGGACCTGGTGAGCACGATCTCCTGGTACTGGGAGCGCTCGGCGTGCACGATCGGGTCGCGGTACAGCGCCTGGCGCGCGTCCACCTCGAACTGGTCGGCGTAGACGTAGGCCAGGCCGAGCACCGAGATGATGAGCACCAGACCGAGGCTCAGACCCGCGTAGGCGCCCCGGGTCAACTCCGCGCGGAACAGCCACAGCACCACCGCCACGCCGACCACGGCGTTGAGCGCGCCCACCATCAGCGCGCCCTTGGGCAGGCCCAGCAGCGGCAGCAGCAGGAACGGGAAGGCCAGGCCGCCGATCAGGCCGCCCACGTAGTCGGCGGCGAACAGGTCGGCGACCGCGTCGGAGGCGTCCTGCCTGCGGATGCGCTGGATCAGCGTCATCAGCAGCGGGATCTCCATGCCGATGAGGGCGCCGATCACGAACGCCAGCACCACCAGGGCGGGCTGGTAGGCGGAGAACCAGGCGAAGGCCGCGTACAGCAGCAGCACCGACAGCCCGCCGACCAGCGAGAGCAGGCCCTCGATCACGGCGAAGGCCGCGGCGGGGTGCGCCTGGAAGCGCTTGGACAGCAGGGAGCCCACGCCCATCGCGAACACCATCACCGACAGCACCACCGACGCCTGGGTGATGCTGTTGCCCAGCAGGTAGCTGCCGATGGCGACCAACGCGAGCTCGTACACCAGACCGCAGGCGGCGCAGACGAACACCGCCAGCAACACGAGGAACCGGGCCGCCCTGGCGGATACCGGCAGTCGGAGCCGTGCGCGGACGGTGGTCTCAGTCAACGGAACTGCCTTCGTGTGGTGGTGCGGTGGTGCGGTTGCCCGGGGCAGGGGGCCGGTGGGGGGAAGGGGCGTCAGGTCAGGGCCGCGGCGATGACGACCGCGATCGCCACGTGCGCGGAGGCGCTCACCCAGGTGGCCGGGTGCGGCTCGTCGTTGCTGATCATCTGGGAGATCTTGGCGGGGACGAGGAGGTCGATCAGCACGAACGACAGCGCCATCACGCCCAGGCCGATCAGGCCGTAGACGGCGGTCGAGACCAGACCGGCGCCCAGGCCGATCTCGGACTCGCTGGAGAGGATCGCCGAGGTGACGACGATGGCCGACCCCAGCGTGTTCGCGGACACGAGCAGGACCGCGTTGCGGTTGCGGTTCTCCCAGATCAGCTCGTGCAGCTTGCCGGGGGTGAGGAGGTCGGTGAGCAGGTAGCCCAACACGAGGATGACGATGCCCACTCCGCCGTAGGCGAGGGCTCCGAGGGCGTTGAAGAGGATCTCGTTCATGGTCCTGTTCGCAGGTAGGGGATTTCGGTCGACGTGTTCGGAACGTGTGGGGGGAGACTACTTGCCGAAGCCGCCGCCTCCGCCGCGGTAGCTGCTGCCGCTACCGTCGCTGTAACTGTTGCTGCTGCCACTGCCGCCTCCGGTGCCCCCGCCGAAGAAGAAGAACCCTCCGCCGCCGGAGCTGCCGGAGGACCCGTCGCAGTCGTCGTCGTCATAGCCCTCGACCTGGACCACGTCGTCGTCGGGGCAGTAGTTGTTGCTGTTGTTGGAGCAGGCGCTGAGCAGGATCAGGACCAGCAGGATGACGCCGATGACGACGAACACCGTGATGATGACGTTCCTGTTGCCGTTGTTCGCGGGCTCCTCGTATGCCTTCATGGTGCGGTTCTCCCGGAAGTGGGGGGAAGGGTCACGGTCGAGGTGGTCGTCACCAGCTCGCCGCTCTGGGGGTAGGCGTGCCAGGTGCGCCAGTCGAGCGGTTCACCGGGGACCAGGTGCAGCGCGGTGACCGCCAGCGGATCGCCGGGGAAGGCGACGAGCAGGCCGCCGGGGGAGTCGGCCACCTCCCGGTGGATCCCCTCCACCCTGCGGGCCAGCTCGATGCGGGACAGGGATTCCACGCGCGAGCCGAAACGGTAGCCGCCCAGGTCGGGACGGTCGGCGCTGCCGGGCAGGCCGCCGGGGAGGCCGGGCAGGCAGGCCACCGTCTCCACCAGCGGTTCGTCGGCCACCAGCGCCTCGGGCGACGGCTCCGGCGTGACGACCACCTGGTGGGAGGCACCGAGCACCCGCAGCTCGACCCGGGCTCCCGGCACCCGGACGGTGCGGACGGCCAGGGGGTCGACCAGCGGGTGGTGCAGGGCCCAGACCAGGTCGTCGGCGCTGGTGTCGACGAAGGGGGCGCTGATGCTCGCGCGCACGTTCCGGTCAGCTCCCCGGGTAGATGGTGAAGGTGCCCGGGGCGACCTTGTCCCCCGTGCTGGCCTCCCAGCGCCCGTGGTCGAAGCGCTCGAAGGACAGCAGCCTGCCGTCGTCGGACTCGTAGTCGGCGTAGTCGAGGCCCCCGGAGGCCTTGAGCCCGGTGGTGCCCTCGGAGCGGTAGGAGCCGGTGCCCTTCTCCTGGAGCCGGTAGACGGTGCCCTCCAGCTCGATGCTCTTGCCCTGGGGGATGATGTCCAGGTCGGGACGGCCGGTCCACAGGGCCAGTTCCACGTCGGGGTCCTCCTCCACCGAGAGCCAGCGCTTGCCGCCCTCGACCTCCAGGAAGTGCTCCGACCAGGTGAAGCCGCCCTCGGACAGGCGCAGGGTGCCGCGGATCCAGGTCCGCTCGGTGCCCCAGTCGATCATGTCGCCCGCCTTGATGGCGCGCGGGTCGCCCGCGGTGCTGTTGTCCGTGTCGGCGAAGGGGTCCCGAGGCGGGGCGGGGGGCTCGGAGGCCGGTTTCGGTTTCTTGGCGCGCTGTGCGTAGACCAGGACGCCGATCACGACGGCGACGCCGACCAGGATGAGCAGCAGCAGGAGTTCGATGGCCAATGTTCCTCGTTTCGCGGTGGGGCATGGGGGAGCGAGGCCGTGTACGTCCCCTGCCTGCGTTCTTCCCCGGGGCCGGGCAATCCTACTGACGCTCTGACGCCGCGGGCGAGGGGTCGGTTCCACATGTGACCAGATCAGGACACGAAGGACAATCCGCCCGGGAACCTCTCACGGATGGTGATCGTTGACAACGGCCCCGTGTCCGGGAGCGCGCCGGGGACGCGCTCCCGGAACCGCTCCGGGGCGCCGGCGTCCCGCGTCCGGCGGCGCGGGCCGAAGCGTCCGGGCCCCGGAGGGTACGGGCTTTCAGGTCCGGGGGTCGCCTGTCTCCACAGGGAGGGCGTCGTCGCCTCCCCAGCGGCTCCACGAACCCGGGTACAGGCGGGCGCCGGAGTACCCGGCGTGCTCCAGGGCGAGCAGGTCGTGGCAGGCGGTGACCCCGGACCCGCAGTAGGCGGTGATGGTGTCGGCGGAGTCGGCGCCGAGGGCGGCGAAGCGTTCACGCAGGATTCCCGGGGCGGCCAGGAGTCCGTCATCGCCCAGGTTCCCCGTCCACTCGGCGCTGCGGGCGCCCGGCACGTGCCCCGGCCGGGCGTCGACGGGCGCGGGCCGCTCACCGGTGTAGCGGTCACGGGCGCGGGCGTCGACCAGCAGGTGCGCCGGATC
Source organism: Nocardiopsis synnemataformans (assembly GCF_965343085.1). Lineage (NCBI taxonomy): Bacteria > Bacillati > Actinomycetota > Actinomycetes > Streptosporangiales > Nocardiopsidaceae > Nocardiopsis > Nocardiopsis synnemataformans. The sequence continues at coordinate 6,805 of NZ_CBDRFA010000031.1, forward strand.
ACCCGTCTCGGCGCGGACGGTGTCGGTGTGCACGACGCGGTCGGCGGGCCAGGGCAGCGGGGTGCGGTGCGCCGGCCGGGGCACGACGTCGCCCTCCTCCAGCTCACCGGTCCACGCCTGGACGCCCCCGTCGAGGAAGGCCGCCGGGGTCCCCAGCACACGCAGCATCCACACCAGGCGGGCGGCCACGGAACCGCCGGCGTCGTCGTAGACCACCACGGAGGATTCGTCACCGATGCCGAGGCGGCCGAGCGCGTCGGCGAAGTCGGCCGCGGAGGGCAGCGGGTGGCGGCCGCCCTCGGGACCGGCCGGTGCGGCCAGGTCGGCGTCCAGGTCGGTGAAGACGGCGCCGGGCAGGTGTCCGGCGCGGTGGGCGTCGCGGCCGGAGCGCCCGTCGAGGTACCACCGGGAGTCGACGAGGACGATCTGGTCGCGGTGTTCGCGGAGCCAGTCGGCCGACACGGCCACCGGCAGGGTCAGGAGTTCGGACATGGGCACCACCCTAGGCGTTCCGTCCCGGCAGGTGGGAGGGCGTGTGCCCGGTGCCCGGTGCCCGGTGCCCGGTGCCCGGTGCCCGTTCCCGGACCGGGCCGGGGGAGGGCGGGCGTCGGGACGCGGACCGAGGAGGGGCCCGCAGGGCGCTGTTCAGGCGCCGGTGCCCTCGCGGTCCCGATCCATGCGGTGGACACGCAGGATCCACCACAGGCCCAGCACCGGCAGCACCAGCGGGATGAACAGGTACCCGGCGCCGAAGTTCGACCACACCGTGTCGTCGGGGAACACCCCCGGCAGGAGCAGGCTGACCGCGCCCACCGCCAGCACGCCGACCAGTTCGACGCTGCACGAGACCAGAGCGACCCTGCGCGAGGTCCGCCCGGCCCGGGCCAGGCCGACCGCCGCCACCAGGTAGACCACTCCGGCGAGCAGCGAGAGCCCGTAGGCCAGCGGCGCCTCGTCGAACCTCGTGGCCAGCTGGTAGCCCCCGCGCGCGGTCGCGGCGAGCGCGAACACCCCGTACACGGCGACGAGCAGCCGCCCGGGGCCGGTGCGCAGGGTTCTGTCGCGGGTCGCGGCGGACCCAGACGCGGCGGACTCAGACAACGGGGCTCCAGAGCTGTTCGAGGCGGACGAACAGGACGGGCAGGATCAGGCACGCGAAGGCGATCACCGCCGGGCCCCACCTGCTCCGCTCCATGAAGCCCCACACGGCGCACGCGGGCGGCAGCAGCGCGACCGTGGCCAGGTAGGACACGAACATGGCCATCTCCGCGGGCCGCTCGCCGCCGACCAGGGTGACGACGGTGGCGGCCACCTGTCCGAGCACGAGCAGCCACAGGACCGCCATGCCGACCAGGTGCGGGACCACCATGGGCTGGTCGCGGAAGGTCGAGACGAGGCACCACCCGGCCAACGCCAGTGACACCATCTGAATCGTCATGGTCAGCCAGTCGACCACGCCGCCTCCGCTCGTCGTCCCCATGCCATGTCAGCGGGCTTCTACGACACAGCGTAGTACGTCAGGGTCACCGCATGGCACCGTCCCCCCGTCGGCTGCCTCACCCGGGCCCCGCCCACCAGCGGGCACGTCCGGTTCCGGACAGCTCCGACATGGGGCTTACGAGACGGCGGCACACCCGCGTCGGATATGGTCCTCGAAGCCGCATGTGTTCCAGCCGGTACACGGCTCAGGCCCGCGGCACATTCCCTCAGGCATCGTGTACGAGACCGGAGCACCCCTTTGTCCTATCCCCAGTACCCTTCCGGCCCCCAGCAGCCGCCCCACGGTGACGGCACCGGCGGCTACCAGCCCTACGGCGGCCAGCCCGGCTACGGCGCTCCCGGCGGGGGCCAGCCCGGCTACGGTGACCCGTCCGGCGGTCAGCCGCCCTACGGAGGCCCGGGCGGACCGCCTCCCGGCCAGCCCCCCTACGGCGGCATGCCCCCCGGCCCTCCCGGGGACCCCTACGGCCCGCCGCCCGGCGCCCAGCCCCCGAAGAAGGGCATGTCCACCGGCGCCAAGGTCGGCCTCGGCATCGGCGGCGGCTGCCTCGGCCTGGTGGTCCTCGTGGTCGTCGTCATCGTGATCATCGCCGCGATGGCGGGCGGCGACGACAGCGCGTCGACCTCCACGTCCTCGGCACCCACCCAGCAGGAGAGCACACAGGAGCCGGAGAGCGGCGCGGCCGAGGAACCCGCCAACGAGCAGGGCGTCAGCCTGACGGCCACCGCCGCGGGCACCGCCGGCGACACCATCGACGACACCGTCTACACGGTGCTCGACGTCGAGCTCACCAACAACGGCGACGAACCGCTCGACATCAACCCGCTGTACTTCACGACGGTGCTCTCCGACGGAACCGAGCGCACCGACTGGGCCGACGCGATCTTCGCCGACATCCAGCACATCGAGGTCGGCACCCTCGCGCCCGGCTCCTCCGTCTCGGGGCAGATCGCCGTGGTCGGCGAGGTCGTGGTGACCGAGGTCCGCTACGACCCGAGTTTCGGTATGGAGGACCCGATCGTCACGACGGTCCAGTAGTCCACGCACGCACCACGAAGCCCCGGCCGCGCACCCCGCGGCCGGGGCTTCGCGCTGGGTTCCCGGCGTTCACAGGTGTTCGGTGGTCTCCGTCGGTGCCCGGTCGGGTCTCCCGCGGTGTCCGTCCAGGTGCGGCAACGGAGCGGCCGGATCCGGCGGAAACCGCTTTTTACCGCAAAAGGGATCCTTTTCGCGGCTGGCTCGGATATCGTCGGCGCACGCGCGCGTCCCCGCCCGCACGTACCCGTCCAGCGCGGTTCCCGCTCCGCCGCTCCCCGCGCATCCCCCGGAGCCTCGCCATGTCCCCGCCCCCGCGTCCCCCCGCCACCGTGTCCACCGGCGGCAAGATCGGCCTCGGATGCCTGGGGTGCTTCGGCGCCCTGGTCCTCACCGCGCTCATCGGCTCCTGCGCCAGCGCGCTGGCCGGAGGCGGCTCCGACCAGGCGGGGCCGCCGCCCCCGGCCGCCACGGTGACCGCGACCGTGTCCGAGACGGTGGAGCCGACCGCCACCGCGACCGAGGAGGTCGAGGTGGAGGTGACGGTCACCGCCACGGAGACCGTCACGGAGACGGTGACCGAACGCCCGGACAGCGGCGGCAGCGGCGGGGGAGGGGGCGGCGGCGACACCGGTGGCGGCGCCCCGGCCTACTACGAGAACTGCGACGCGGCGCGTGCCGCGGGTGCGGCGCCCGTACGCCGCGGCGACCCGGGCTACGGCTCCCACCTGGACCGCGACGGCGACGGCGTCGCCTGCGAATGACAGGAGTTCGGCCCGGGGCCGGTTCTGGGGGAGCGTCGGACCGGGTCGGAGCGCGGAGCGCTCCGACCCGTCGGTGCTCTCCCTACGCCGGGGACGCCTCCTCCGCGGGGGCCTCCGCCTTCGTGGCGCCCCCCGCCAGCGCGCGCTTGATGACGGCGGCCTCCACCTGGTCGACGGCGTGGGCGGTCATCTTGTCGCCGTACCCGGGCAGGGCGCGGCTGCCGACGTACTCGCGGGTCAGTCGCACGGCCTCGGCGGTGGCCTCCCCGTAGTCGCCGTCGACCCCGCCCGCGCCCAGGGCGTCGCCGAAGCCCGCCCGGGTGACCTTGAGTTGGAGGAGCTTGACCGCGTCCCCCGTACTGCCGACCGCGAGTCCGAGCATGTCGTGTACCTCCGTCATCTCCCCGGGGGGTTTTTCGAACGTGCCGTCGCGGACGAGGGCATAGGCCTTGTCGCCTGGGCACGAGGTGGAGACGAAGTCGCGGTGCCCGAGCACCGTTCCGGCGATCGACGTCTCCGGTTCCATCAGCCACTGGCGGAGCGCGCGCACCGCGTTGATCTGTTCCGGGGTGATGGTGTCGTCGGGTCCGGTGGCCAGGGTCACTGAGTAGTGGGAGGTGTTGCCGCCCGGCTGCGCGGCCTGGGTCTTGTACAGCCCCCGGCCCTCGATGACGTAGCCGTGCGCACAACACATAAAAGAATATCCGATACAAGTCCAGCCCCGGGAAGGCCCGGTGTGGAATGACCGGGTCCGCTTCCAGTAGGCGATGCATTCGCTGTGCGGCTTGCTGGCCAGGTTCTGGTTCGCGGAGTCGTAGTGGATGACGAGGCCGGACCTGGGATTCGCGCGTGTTGCCTGGCAGGCGGGCCATCCGAGGCCTGAGCGTGAGACGTACTTATCGGGCTTGGGCAATGTTATTCCCGTTTATCATGGTCGCTTCAGTTGTGGTGGTTTCGGTAGGCTCCGTTTTTAGGGGGGATTGGGGGGTTTTCTTTTTTCTGATCCGGTCGATGAATTCGAGTGGCATGGAATCGTACTTCGAGAGGTTGCAGTCTGCGTATGCCTGGACCAGGTTCCACCAGTGGTCCGTGCCTCCTAGGCTGACCGGTACGTAGTGATCGACGTGGAAGCGTTCGGCGCCCGCCGTTCCGCAGTGGAAGCAGGGGTCTTCCGATATGATCGCGCGGTAGAGTTGGGACAGGCGTACGTCCTCGGGAGTCATCTTCGCCCTGGAACGCTTCCGCCTCACCCGCTCGGCTTGTCTCGCGGCCTTATAGAGCGGGTCTGAGGCGTATCTCGCTCTTCTCCTCTCTCGTATGGACTCGGATCTCTCGTATGGACTCGGAGAGTTGCAGGCGCGAGTTCCGCTTGATCTCGGCTGACCTCTCCGGGTTCTTCAGGGCCCATGACCTTGCTGCTTCGTCCCTTTTTTTCTTGTGCTTCTGGTAGTCCGCAGCCTTGAGCTGAGCCACATGTTCAGATTTTTCTGATCTCCTCTTCTTGTGGTAGGCGCGAACGCATTCCTTGCATCGGGACACGTGTCCGTCGGAGTTTCTCTTGGACCGGTGGTACTGTCCGAGTTCCTTCGTCTGTCCGCAGTCCTCACACTCCTTGGACTTGCCGTCCAGCGAACGCCTGAGCTTGGTGCTCTTGCTTCGCAAGGTTGTCGGGGGACGTGAATGTTCAGCGGTGCACGACGTGCACTTGTCGCGGTGATCGTCTCCCGCCGGATGTCGGTGGAAGTCCTCGGGGGGATTCGCTGCTCCGCAGGCGCCACAGGTCCTGGGGTTCGGTAGCTCACGTTCCGGTATGTCGAAGGAGGGCTCGGACCGAGAGACGTATCTGCTCGGTCGAGGCATGACCCCATTGTGTCAAGCCGACACTCCGAAGGGTAGGGGGATGGTCACTTTGTGTAGAAAATTCCTTGTTGTCGGCCACCCGGTGTGGCGGAGTCCCCGTACCCGGAGCCCTCTGCGGCACGATGGTGGCCGACCCGAACCTGGGAGGTAACCCGTGCGTTCCGCACACACCGCCGACACCGTCCGCGAGGCCGAGCTCGCGCTCATGGCGCGACTTCCCGACGGGGCCCTGATGCGCAGGGCGGCGACCGGTCTCGCCGCCGAGTGCGCGCGGCTCCTGCCCCGCGTGTACGGGGCGCGGGTCGTCCTCATGGTCGGCGGTGGCGACAACGGCGGTGACGCGCTGTACGCGGGCGCCGCGCTGGCTGCCCGGGGCGCGGCCGTGCGCGCCCTGGTCGCCGGGCGGCGCGTCCACGAGGGCGGGATCGCCGCCCTGCGGTCGGCGGGCGGGCGGGTCCGCTGGTTCACCGACGCCCTGGCCGACGAGAGCGACCTGTTCGACGCCGACCTCGTCGTGGACGGGCTCGTGGGCATCGGCGGCAGCGGGGGCCTGCGCAGGCCGCACTCCACCCTGGCCCTGCTCGCCGCCAACGCGCCCGCCCCCGTGGTCGCCGTGGACCTGCCCAGCGGGGTGGACGCCGACACCGGCGAGGTGGCCGGGCACGCCGTCCGCGCCGACGTCACGGTCACCTTCGGTACCCACAAGCCGGGCCTGTTCGTCGATCCGGGCGCCGAACGCGCGGGCCGGGTCCACCTCGTGGACATCGGGCTGTCCCCCGAGCTGCCCGGCTCCGAGCTGATCTGTCCACAGGCTGTGGACATCGCCTCGCTCCTACCGGTCGCCGGAACGGAGTCGGACAAGTACCGGCGGGGCGTCCTCGCCGTTCGCGCGGGCTCCGACCGCTACCGGGGCGCCGCCGTCCTGTGCGTGGGCGGAGCGCTGCGCACCGGGGTCGGCATGGTGCGCTACGGGGGCGGCCCGGCCGTGGTCGACCAGGTGCTCGCCCGCTGGCCGGAGACCGTCGCCAGCCCCCTCGACCCGCAGAACAGCACCGACCTGTCGCCCGGACGGGTGTCCGCCCTCGTCGTCGGCTCCGGCAGGGGGACGCACCCGGCCAACGCCGACGAGCTCCGCGCGGTCCTGGACAGCGACGTCCCGGTGCTGGTGGACGCGGACGGGCTCACCCTGCTCACCGGGGACTGGGGCGAACCGCTGTGCGAGCTGCTCCGGGAGCGGGAGGCGCACACGCTGCTGACGCCGCACGCCGGGGAGCTGGCCCGGATGCTGGGCACCGAGCGGGAGGACGTCGAGGCGCGCCGTCTGGAGCACGCGGCCCGTGCCCGCGACCGCTTCGGGTGCACGGTCCTGCTCAAGGGGTCGACCACGGTGATCGCGCATCCGGGCGCTCCGGTGGTCGTCAACCCGACCGGAACGCCGCTGCTGGCCACGGCGGGGACAGGAGACGTGCTGTCGGGGGCGGTCGGCGCGCTCCTGGCCGCCGGACTGCCCGCCAGGGAGGCGGCGATGTGCGGTGCCTACCTGCACGGACGCGCCGCCTCGCTGGCCCGGGACGGCGCACCGATCAGCGCGTCCGACCTGCTGGAGGCGCTGCCGCTCGCGGTCGCGGAGGTCCGCCGGGCGGTCTGAGGCGGAGCCGGGGCCTGAGGCGTAGCCGGGGCGGGACCAGGGTGGGACCAGGGCGGGATCGGGTGGGCCGCCCGCCCCGCGGGGGCACCCTCCCCGGGGAGTGACGCGGTCGCTCCCTCACGGGTCCGCTCCGGCGCGGTTTCCGTGCGGGGCGGGGAGGAGGGGTGCCGGATCCCCGTGGGATGCTGGGGTCCCCTCCCCCCGGACAGACGGGCATCCCCCATGTTCCCCGCCTCCGCGCACCCGGCCGGTGCCGCGTGATCGCCGCAGCGGTCCTCCTCACGCTGTTCCTTGTCGGAACCCCGGTCGCGTTGTACGCGGAGACGCGCCGCATCGCCGCCCACCGCCGTGGCGGTTGGACGAGCGGGCGTGCGGGGCTGTGGCGCGCCGCCGTCTGGTTCGCCCGTTATCCCCGTTCGTACGCGCGGTTGTGGTGGGGACTCCTCGCCGGTGCGTGCGTCATCTTTTACGCGCCCGAGGGCTCTCCCGCTTCCGGGGCGGCGGGGCTCGTCTTCCTGGGCGTGTGGGGGACTCCCCCGGGCCCGTTCGACGGTTTGCTGCTCCGCTACTGGACCGGCCGGGAACCCCGTGCTCGGTCCGGCCCTGGGACCGTTGTCCCCGCCACCCTGTATCGCCGCCGGGTCCGGTTTTCGGGCGTCGCCGCGGTGCTGGTGATGGCGGTGCTGTCAGCGGTGCTCGTGCTCGGAGCGGGGGACGGGGACTGGTACGCGGTGGTGGCGGTCCTGCTCCTGCCGGTCCTCGGACTGGTGGTCTGGCAGCGGACCGTCTATCCGGAGGTCCGCCTGTCCGGGACGCGCCTGCTCCTGAAGCGGTACGCCGTCTGGGTCTCCATACCCGTGGAGTGGGTCGCGCGGGTCGACGCCGGGAACGGGGTCACCGTCCACTTCAACGACGGAAGGGCGTTCTGTTCGAGGGCCTGGGGGAGTACCCCGGCTCGGGACGAGGAGGCGGCCCAGCGGATCACCCGGTTCGTCCAGGAGGCGCGGGAGGGGATGCCTCCGTCCGCCGACCGACCCCTGGGGTGGGGCCGGGACCTGGTGGCGGGCCCGTTCTTGGTATGGCTCGGGCTCGTGATCGCCTGGCTTCCCAGTCCCATCTGACCCGTCCGCCGCTCAGCACGTGGACGGCGCCGATGCCGCGCCGCACGGCCCCAGTCCTCAGACAGGCCCTAGACGGGGACCACGTGGACACCCTCGGTGCCGATCGCCCGGAGGTAGGCGCCGATGTCGTCGGGGTCACTGCTGAACACCACGGCCTCGCCGTGCCGTGCCGCGGTCCACGCGACCATGGCGTCCACCGCATCCGGCCGTTTCTTCGGAGGCAGGTCCGCACTACCCAGGAGCACGCCGATACGCCGCCAGTCAGTGGTGTCGGGCGCCGTGGAACACATGATGCAGGTGACCTGGCCGACGCGGGTCGGGCGCAGTGCGGGGGCCGAGGACCTGGCCTGGGGAACGGTGCACTCCTTGAGCACGCGCCCCAGGGCGTGCACGGTGGCCGGGTCCGACCTCCAGGCCTGCGCCAGGACCGGGCCGGGGACGATGGGGCGGTGCGGAGTCCTCCCGAGCCCCCTGTGCAGCTGTGCCGCCTTGGCCTTGCCCGAGGCCAGGGCGATGAGCATGCCGGTGTCGTACACCGGCACCATGACGGTCACGCGACCTGCCCCCGGTTCGCGTCCGTCTCGTCCCCGTAGACCAGGCGCAGGGCGTCGGCGACCTCCTGGCTCTCTCCCTCGGAGAGTTCGGTGGCGTCGTCGACCGGGGTGTAGCCGGTGGCCCTGGCCTCCGCTTCGGCGATGACGGTGTCGATGCCGGAGAAAATCTCCTCGGCGGCTTCGAGTTCGGCCATCTGGCGGGTGGCGGCGTTCACCATGTACGAGGAGAGGTCCATCCCCGCCCGTTCCGCGTGGCTTCTGATGCGCTCCGCGTGTTCGGGGTCGAGGCTGATGCTGATGCGTACCTTGCCCATGCACCCAAGGGTAATACGCGTATTACGCGGCGTCCACCGTGATCGGCGTCAGCGCTGGGTCCGAGGAGCAGGGACGCGGCTTCCCGGTGCTGGGTGCGCGCCCGACGATCAACGTGCGCGCCCGCCCTCAGAGCGCGCGGGCGGCGTCGATGCCGAGCCGCACGATGTCGGTGATGAAGTAGTCGCCCGGGTCGCGGTCGTCGCGCAGCCGGTGCACCAGGGAGTCGTCCACCCACAGGAACTCGGTGTGCTTGCCCGGCTCCAGACGGGGCGCGTCCAGGTCGCCCTCCACCCGCACCAGGTAGTCCACCTCGTGCCGGGTCACGCCGTCCCCGGGGTCCCAGTCCAGCCGGAACAGCTCCGCCAGCACCCCGGTCAGCCGCCAGCCGGTCTCCTCCTCGACCTCGCGCGCCAGCCCCTCCAGCATGCTCTCGCCCTGCTCGACGTGCCCGCCCACGATGTCCCAGCAGTGCGGGAACACCTTGCGCGTGGGCGATCGGCGCTGCGCGAAGACCCTTCCCCGGTCGTCGGCGATCACCGCGGCCGCCACGTGGGTCCGGCCGTCGGCGGTGTCGGGGAACTCGATTCCCGGGGCCACCGTGATACCTGTGCTCATGCGTCCTCGTCCTCCTCGTCCGCGGGCAAGCCTACGTCCCGGCCCCGGCGGGGCAGGCGCAGCGTCAGGAGCCTGGCCCGGGGGGCCAGTCCCCGGGCCAGGTCGAACACCGCCTCGGTGCGCGAGTGGTCCTCGTCGAGCACCGAGAACAGGTTCACCCCCAGGTAGAACGTGATCGCCCCGTAGGCCACCTCCCGGGCGGGCAGCAGTTTCCCGAGGGCGGAGCCACCCAGGACCCGGTTCCACTCCTGCTCGATGAAGGCGATCCACGGCTCCGCGCGGTCCCGGATCTGCGTGCGCAGCTCCGGTTTGGTGACGGCGGCGGCCACCAGTTCGGAGAACTCGGTGATGTAGCCGCGCTCCAGGTCGGTCCGGTAGATGCGCATCGCCGCCTCCACCAGTTCCTCCAGGGTGTTCGCCCGCGCCGTGATCTCCCGGTACATCGCCATGCGCTCGGCGCTGGAGCGGTCCAGCGCCGCCAGCAGCAGCTGGTCGACCCCGCCGAAGTGGTAGAAGACCAGCGCCGAGTTGGCCTCCGCGCGCGCGGCGATGGCGCGCGCCGACGCCCCGGCGTAGCCCTCCTCGCGCACGGTCTCGCTGGCGGCTGCCAGGAGCCGTCCCCTGGTCTCCTCGCTCGTGCGCCGTCCTCCGCTGCCCTTGGCCATGGCCCTCCTTGCTCTCGGGGAGGTTTTCAGCATACGGTTTAATCAAGTGATTAAACCAAGCGATTTAATCGCATGCTGAAGGAGCTCCCCCGTGCCTCGAAGCGACTCCCCTCTGCCGTCCAGGGCGCGCCTGCTGCTCGCCGCCCTGGTCCTGGCCGCCTTCGCCGCCCTGCTGGCACTCCGGATCCACCACTGGGGCCGCCTGGACCAGACCGCCCTGTTCTACGTCGGCCTGCCCGCGACGATCGCCCTGCTCGTGGTGCTCACCGTGCGGGCCCGCAGCGCCATGGGCGTCACCATGGCCGCCACCACCCTCTGCCTGGCCCTGGCCGGTCCCCTGCTCGGTGAGGGCATGGTCTGCCTGCTCATCGCCGCGCCGCTGGTCTACGGGGTCGTCGCCGTGGTCACCTGGACGGCCGGGGCACTCGTCGCCTGGCGGGACCGCTCCCGGCACGCCCTGTTCGCGGTGCCGCTGCTGTTCGCGCTCGCGCTGGAGGGCGTCGCCGGAACCTCCCTGCTGCCGCGGGAGGACCGCGGCGAGGGCCACGCCCTGGTCCCCGCCACCGCGCACGACGTCGCCGCCGCCCTGGCCGCCCCGCCCTCCTACGCCGCCCCCGACGCGCTCTTCCTGCGGGCGGTGCCCTTCCCCGAACCCGTCTCGGCCTCCGGTGAGGGACTGGAGGTCGGTGACACCAGGCTCGTCCGCTTCACCCCGCGCCGCACCCTGGAGCTCGGCGCCGAGCCCACGCCGCGCCACATGGAGCTCCGGATCACCGAGAGCGAGGTCCGCGAGGACGGCGGGCGCGTGGTGTTCGAGGTGGTCGAGGACACCGCCTTCGCGAACTGGATGGACATGCGCGCTGCCGAGGCCGTGTGGCACGCCGAGGGGGACGGAACCCGCCTGGCCTGGTCCGTCGACTACGAGCGCACCTACGAGCCCTCCTGGTACTTCGGGCCGATCCAGTCCTACGCGACCGACCTGGCCGCCGAGTACCTCGCCGCCACCTTCGGCACCGCCGCCCTGGAGGGCTCCCGATGACCCCGGAACTGCCCGCGGTGCTGGTCCGCGGCGTCGGCCTGTTCGCCCCCCTGCTCCTGCTGGCCGGACTGTGCCTGTGGCGCGCGCCCCGTCCGCGCGAGGTCGCGGCGATGCTGGTGGCCGGGGCGTGGGCCCTGCTCACGCTCGTCCCGCTCAACCTGTACGCGCTGCACGCGGGCTGGTGGTCCTTCCACGCCGAGGGCGCGGTGTGGCTCGGCATGCCCGTGGACCTGCTGCTGGCCTGGGCGGTGCTGTGGGGTGCGCTGCCCGCGCTGCTGCTGCGCCTGCTGCCGGTCCCGCTGCTCAGCGGCCTGCTCGTGTGGGTGGACATCATCGTCATGCCGCTCGCCGAACCCGTCGTGGTGCTCGGCACCCTCTGGCTGCTCGGCGAGTTCGTCGGCTCGGCGCTGTGCCTGATCCCCGCGCTGATGCTGGCCTACTGGACGCGCACCGGCCAGCTGGTGCACGCCCGGATGTGGGCGCAGGCGCTCCTGGCGTTCGGGGCCATGGTGGTCCTGCCACTGGCCGCGCTGGACGCCCTGCCCGGGCCGGGAGCGGCCTTCACCGCCGCCCAGGTCCTGGCCCCGGTGTGCCTGCCGGGACTGGCGGCGGCCCGCGAGTTCGCGCGGGTGGGCGGCGGCACCCCGCTGCCCTTCGACCCGCCGTCGCGGCTGGTCACCAGCGGCCCCTACGCCTACCTGCGCAATCCGATGCAGACCACCGTCGCCGGGGTGTACCTGGTCCTGGCCCCGGTGACCGGCGACCCGTGGCTGCTGCTCGGCGCGCTCGCCGCCTTCGCCTACGGCGCGGGGTTCGCCGCCTGGCACGAGGGGGGCCAGCTGCGGGCGGCGTTCGGGAGGGACTGGGAGGCCTACCGGGCGGGCGTACGCGCCTGGTTGCCCCGGTGGCGCCCGTGGCCCGGCCGCGCGCCGGGCACGCTGTACGTGGCCGCGGACTGCGCCATGTGCCGGGGCCTGGGCGGTTGGCTGGCCGCCCGCGCGCCGGTGGCGCTGGAGCGGCGACCGGCGTCGGAGCATCCCGAGGTGCTGTACCGCCTCACCTACGAGAACCCCGAGGGCCTGCGCTGGAGCGGGGTGTCGGCGCTGGCCCGGGCGCTGGAGCACCTGCACCTGGGGTGGGCGCTCGGGGGCTGGGCGCTCGACCTGCCGGGGGTGCGGCACTTCGCGCAGCTGTGCGCGGACGCCTTCGGTGCCGGTCCGCGGCCCTCGCGCGAACCCCTCGGCGAGCGGGAGGGCGGGGAGGAGGCGAGCGCTCCCCGTGGCCGGAAGGAGGTGGACGCTCCCCGTGGTGGGGAGGCGCCCGGCCGCGGCACACGGGTGTGAGGTGCGCGCGGCCTCCGGGCGGTGGGGGAGACCTCGCGCGGAACGCGAGTGTGATGCGGTGCCCGGTGCCCGGAGGACATCGGGCACCGGGCACCGGCCTCAGGGTTCCTGGTCGATCGCCGAACCCAGATCGGTCAGCCAGGCCAGGTGTCCCTGGAGGGCCGCGCGTCCGACCGGGGTCAGACGGAACCAGGTCTTGGGTCGACGCCCGACCGCTCCCTTGCGGACTTCGAGCAGTCCCGCGTCCTCCAGGGTGCGGCTGTGCTTGGAGACCATCGGGTCGCTGACGTCGAGCAGGCTGCGCACGGTGGCGAAGTCGACCCAGTCGGCGCCCTGGAGGAGCGCGCACATCGCCAGTCGCGGGCCGGTCTCCAGGATCGGCTGGCGCCCGGCGGCGCCTTCCTGGGGGGCGTCGCCGCCGGGGCGGTGCAACGCGGTCACGGGGTGACCCTTCCGTCCTCGATGCTGCGGCGCATGGCCGAGCGGACCAGCATCTGCCCCACGAGCACGATGACGGCGACGGGCACCAGCGCGGCGAGCGCGAAGCCGGTGAGGCCGTTGTCGACCAGGGCCTGGATGCCCAGGAAGCCGACGCCCGTGACGGCCAGGGCGGCGATCCACGTCAGCCGGGCGCCGGGGTAGGAGGTGATGCGGCGCGGCAGGTACACCCCGCTGCGTCGGCGCTGGATGACCGCGTAGGCCGTGGCGGCCAGGACCACTCCGAAGATGGCCCACTGGAGGTAGGGGCCGCTGCCGGGCAGGAGCGAGGACCAGATCGGCAGACCGGCGATGAGCACGCTCGCGAGTGTGAAGAACACCCAGTAGGCGGCGGGCAGGTCGGCGTGGGCGGCGAGCTTGCGGCGGGCGTCGGCGACCTGGTCGAGCTCGGGATTGCTACTCATGTCGGTCTCCTCTTTGGTATCTACTTTCTATATGGAAAGTAGATACCAAGGATGGGGCACTGTCAAACATGAGCGAGCTCTCACGAGGGCCACCGACGCGCATCCGACGCGCTGAACAGAGGAAACGCGGCGACTACGGATGGCCAACACACGTCGCGGCGGAGCTTCTGGGTCGGTGACAGCCGCTCACCACCGGCCGCGGAACGCGGGTGTGGGGGCGGGGCGAGGGGCTCGGGCAGGGCGGTCCGGTCGCGGCCCGCGGGCCCCACCGCGCCCTCCCCGGGCGGACGGCCCACCGTTATGCTCGGTCGGGCCGATCCGTCCGGAAGAGGGCGGAAGCGGCCCCGTCGTCTCCGCCCCCCGAGTGAAGCCCCCAGGCACGAGGTGACCCATGGAAGAACAGGCCATGCTCGCGCGTGACCTCGTGCTGCGCGTCTGCGCCGGAGCGACGGAGTTCGACCCCCACTGGATCCGGGCCGACGGCAAGGTCACCACCCCCTTCCTGGTTCCCCGGGACCGCAACCTCATCCGCGCGGTCGTCGCCGCGGGCCGCGCCATGGGCGTGGACCGGCTCCTGGTGTGCCGGACCCGGCCCGAGTTCTCCTACGACCCCGTCACCGAGGTCCCCCTCGACACCGACACCCTCATCGACCTCATCCGCGGTTGGGGGCCCGCGCCCACCGACTTCCTGGTCTGCGTCGAGGACTTCTCCGCCGCCGTCCTGGTCACCGCGGACGAACTCACCGTCGCGGCCGGTCCCGCCGACTTCGTCCGCGAACTCGTCGGCGCCGACATCCCCCAGGCCCGCAGCCACTTCGCCTCGCGCGCCCGCCGGGAGGGCGGCCCGGTCCTCACCCGCGCCGCCCAGCTCTACCACTGCGCCGAGACCGGCGCGCGCCACGCCCGCGGCCCGCGCGGGCCCGGTCCGGACACGGCCGAACTCCTGGCCCGCAGCGCCGAGCGCGCGCGGCGGCGCTCACCGCGGGCGGTCCGCTCCCTGCGGGCCCTGCGCGGGGCCTGGGGGTGGCTCATGGTGGCGGCGCTGCTCGTGGCGCCCCTGGCCGTCCCCGGCCTGGGCGCAGCGTTCCCGGCGCTGGTCGCCGCCTTCGTCCTGCTGTTCCAGCTGGCCCTGCTGGCCCGCTCCCGCACGGTCTCCTTCGCCTCGCTGCTGCGGGTGGCCGCGTTCGGCGCGCTGCTGCTGTGGCCCCTGGCGCTGGCCGAGTCCGCCGTCGTCGGGCTGCTGGGCGGCGACCCCTACGGCGTCCTCGGCTACACCTACGTCGCCGTGACCGTGGAGGAGGTCGGCAAGCTCCTCCCGCTGCTGTTCCTGGCCCTGGCGGCCCGCCGACGGCTGCGCCGCCTGGCCGCCGTGGACTTCCTGCTGCTGGCCGCGGCCTCCGGGGCCGGGTTCCAGCTGGCCGAGCGCCTGCTCACGCAGGTGGCCCTCGGAGGGGCGGGCCTGCCCGCCGACACCGGGTTGTTCCTGCCCGGCGGCAGTACCGTCACCGATCCCGCGGGCACCGTGCTCGCGGTCTTCTCCGGACACGCCGTCACCACCGGCCTGGTCGGCGCCGCGCTCGGCCTGGCGGTCGTCGGCCGCCGCTACGGGGCCTGGCTGTGGCTGCTGCCGCCGGTCGCGCTGACCCTGGCGTTCCTGGAGCACCTGAACCTGAACGCGCGACTGGCCAACGCCCAGCTGCACCCCGCCTCCGACCTCGTGCACGGCCTCCTCGGCGGAGGGGTGCTCACTCCGTGGCTGCTGGTGCTGCTGTTGCTGTGCGCGGTGGCCATGGACTACCGGATGATCGCGACCGCGGCCGAATCCACGCCGCCGCTGCCCGGGCAGCCGCCGCTGGCCCGCCTGCGCCGCCGGGCGCGGGGGCGTTCGGTGGCCATGCGGGTCCGCGTGCCCGCCGACATCGCGCCGCTGTTCCGCCGGACGGCGCTGTCCTGGGTGGACCTGCCGATCACCCTGGCCACCACGGTGTCCACGATCGCCCACGAGTTGGCCGTCGCGGCCATCGCGGCGCGGCGCGGCCCCTCGGTGCTCTGCGACACCTGGCGGTTCCTGCGCTGGCGGCGGGCGAACGCCATGGGCGAGGCCCGGTCGGCGGGGCGGCCCTGGCGCCACTATCCCGCACAGGAGGAACTGACCCGGCAGGCGCGCGAACTGGCGATGCGGCTGGGTCTGGCGGCTACCGGAGGGGTCACCGGGGCGATGGCGGCGATGGGCGCGGCGGCGGCGGTGTTCGCCGCCGTCACCGCGCCTGACCCGGACACGACCGGTGCGCCCGCCTACGCGTTCGTGGCCCTCGACCGGATCCAGGGATGGCTGGGCGACCTGGCCGGTGCCGACGTATTCTGGGCGGCCGTGGTGCTGGTCGCGGTGTTCACGCTGCTGCTGTCCGGGAACGGGGTGCCGCACGCGCACCCGCGGATGCGCGAGTTCCTGCGCGCGCCGACCGCGAACACCGGGGCGATCCTCGGCATGCTCGCGCCCGGCCAGGTGGGGTACGCGCTTCTGGGCTGGGCGGGGCTGCTGCTGCCCAGACGCGTGAACCGGTTCCTCGTACGGTGAAGGAGCCTGATCCGGGATGCTGCGCTCACCCCGAGGCCGTTCTCCTGGCTGTGCCGGTCACGTGTGCCCGCCCCGCCGGGACCTCCGGAGCAGGAGGCTTCGGAGGGACAGGGCGCTGGAAGGCCGCGTCGGCATCGCTCGGGGGAGGGCCCCGCCGCGGTCAGGCCGTGGTGACGCCCTTCGGCGGCTCGAAGGCGCGCACGGGCGGTACCTGTCCGGTGAACGGTTCGACGCGCACGCGCACCAACTGACCCGTGCACCCCTGGCTCAACGAGGACGTCCCCACGTCCTCCGTCAGCGCGTTCGGGTTCCCGTGCGCGCACGTCACACCCTCCACGGAGGGGTCGTACCAGGCCCCCGTGGACAGCTGCACGACCCCCGGCCGCAGCGCGTCGCTCACCACCACGCCCGCCAGGCACGAGCCCGTGGCACTGGACACCCGCACCACGTCCCCGTCGGCCACACCGCACGCCCGCGCCTCCTCCGGACGCATCCGCAGCGGCGCCCTCCCGCGCACCTTCTGCGACATGCTGTGCGCGCCCATGTCCTGCTGGCTGTGCAGCCTGCCGCTCGGCTGGTTCGCGATCAGCACCAGGGGGAACCCCCCGGCCCCGGCCTGGGTACCGGAGCCCGCCACCACCGGCTCCCCGGTCCCGGCACGGGTACCGGAGCCGGTCACCGCCGGGTCGCCAGCTCCAGGATCGGAACCGGTCACCACCGGCCCCGCCAGCCACACCGGGTGCCCCGGGCAGTCCTCGTACCCGAACGACGCGATCGTCTCCGAGAACAGCTCGATCCGCCCGCTCGGCGTGCGCAGGGCCTGGCCCTCCGGATCCGCGCGGAACTCCCCCAGCAGCGCCTCGTCCTCCACCCGGCCGGGCATCTCCACCCGCCCGCGCCTCCAGAACTCCTCGAACTCCGGCACCTCCAGGCCCCGCCGCGCCACCAGCGACCGCCAGCGCCCGTACACCACCCGCATCCACTCGCCGCTGGTGCGCCCCTCGGTGAACTCCTCGCGCGCCCCCAGCCTCCCGGCCAGGTCGGCGTAGGTGTCGTACTCGTCCCGCGCCTGCCCGTGCGGCGCCACCGCGCGCGGCATCGCCCGCACGCTCAGGTCGCCCTGGCTGGCGGCCATGTCGTCGCGCTCCAGCACCGTCGTGGCCGGGAGCACGATGTCGGCGTGCCGCGCCGTCGCCGTCCAGTGCGTCTCGTTCACCACCACCGTCTCCGGCCGCCCGAACGCCTCGGTCAACCGCCTCAGGTTCTGGTGGTGGTGGAAGGGGTTGCCCCCGGCCCAGTACACCAGCCGGATGTCCGGGTAACGCCGCTCCTCGCCGTCGTGGTCGTAGCGCCCGCCCGGCTCCAGCAGCATGTCGGCCACCCGCGCCACCGGGATGAACGAGTCCACCGCGTTGTTTCCCTGCGGCATTCTCGGCAGCCCCAGCGGCGTCGAACCGCCACCGTAGTTGCCCATGGACCCGTATCCGGACGCGAAACCGCCACCCGGCAGCCCCACCTGACCCAGGCAGCACGCCAGCGCCAGCCCGGCCCACAACGGCTGCTCACCGTACCGCGCCCGCTGCACCGACCACCCCACGTTGACCAGCGTGCGCCGCGCCGCCATCCGCCGCGCCAGCGACCGCAGCTCGTCGGCCGTGACCCCGCTGATCCGTTCGGCCCACTCCGGCGTCCGCGCGGTCCCGTCCGGGCCGCCCCGTTCGTCGCGCTCGCCCAGCACGTACGCGCGCAGCACGTCCGCGCCCACGGTGTAGCGTTCCAGGAAGGCGGTGTCGGCCAGGCCCTCGGTGAACAGCACGTGCATCAGCGCCAGCATCACCGCCGTGTCGGTCCCCGGGTTGAGCGAGACCCACTCGGCCTTGACGTCCTCGGAGGTGTCGTCCAGCAGCGGCGACACCGACACGAACTCCACCCCGGCCCCGGACGCGTCGCGCATCGCCGGACCGGCGGTCTGGGCGGCGCGCCCGCCCGAGGAGGTCCACGTGTTGGACACCCTCAGCCCGCCGAAGCTCACCAGCAGTTCGGTGTGCTCGCGGATCCGCGTCCACGACGGGGCCCGGTGCAGCAGCCGGTTGGCCGCCGGGACGCCGATGATCCGCGGGAAGAGCACCTCCACCGCGCCGTGGCTGTAGGTGGTGCGCGAGCGCGTGTAGCCGCCGATCGTGTTGAGGAACCGGTGCAGCTGGCTCTGCGCGTGGTGGATCCGGCCCGCGCTGCCCCAGCCGTAGGAACCGCCGTAGATCGCCGCGTTCCCGTACGCGCCGCGCACCCGGTCCAGCTCACCGGCGAGCAGGTCCAGCGCGGTGGACCACTCCACCTCGACGTAGGCGTCGTCCGGGTCGCCCCGGAGCGGGTCCGGGCCGGGGCCGTTCTCCAGCCAGCGCCGCCGCACCGCCGGGCGCGCCACCCGTGAGGCGTGGTGCTGGGCTGCGGGGGTGTTGGCGATCACCGGGGACGGCGCCGGGTCGTCCGGGTCCGGGAGGGCCTCGACCACCCGGCCGTCCTCGACGACCACCCGGTAACTGCCCCAGTGGGCGCTGGTCGGATACGACGACGTGCCGGACATGCTCGTTTCCTCCCTGGAATCCCCCTGGGTCCCGCCGGGGACCCGGAACTCACTCTATGCACCTCACAGTGCGATGATGGGCGGCGCGGTCACGCCCGGAGGGGGCGGCTGACCCGGTCCGACGAGTGGAGCAGGGGGACGAACGGCGATGGGCGAACTCAGGTCGCGGCGGTCGGTACTCGCGGTTCCGGGGTCCAACCCCCGGTTCGTGGACAAGGCGCGGGGACTGGACGTGGACGCCTTCTTCCTCGACCTGGAGGACGCGGTCGCGCCCCTGGAGAAGGACTCCGCCCGCCACACCGTCGTCCGGGCGCTCAACGACGGCGGCTGGGACGGCAAGGTGCGTTCCGTCCGCGTGAACGACGTCACCACCGAGTGGGCCTACCGAGACGTCATCACCGTCGTCGAGGGGGCCGGGGCCGCGCTCGACGCCCTGGTCCTGCCCAAGGTCACCGCGGCCCGCGACGTCCAGTGGCTCGACACCCTCCTCACCCAGATCGAGCGCGCCGTCGGCCTGGAGGTCGGCCGGATCGGCATCGAAGCGCAGATCGAGGACGCCCGCGGCCTGGTCGCCGTGGACGAGATCGCCGCCGCCTCGCCCCGCCTGGAGAGCCTCGTCTACGGGCCCGCCGACTTCATGGCCTCCATCAACATGAGGAGCCTGGTCGTCGGCGAGCAGCCGCCCGGCTACGACACCGGAGACGCCTACCACTACGTGCTCATGCGCATCCTCATGGCCGCCCGCGCCCACGGGCTCCAGGCCGTCGACGGCCCCTACCTCCAGGTCCGGGACGTGGACGCGTTCCGCCGCTCCGCCGGGCGCACGGCCGCCCTCGGCTTCGACGGCAAGTGGGTCCTGCACCCGCTCCAGGTGGAGGCCGCCAACGAGGTGTTCGCGCCCTCCCAGGAGGACTACGACCACGCCGAGCTGATCCTGGACGCCTACGCCCACGCGACCACCGTGGACCGGCGCGGCGCCGTCATGCTCGGCGAGGAGATGCTCGACGAGGCCTCCCGCAAGATGGCGCTCGTGATCGCGGGCAAGGGGCGCGCGGCCGGGATGAGCCGGACCCGCGAGTTCGATCCCGGGGCCTGAACCCCGGGGCCCGAACCCTGGAGCCCGAAACCCGGGACCGGACTCCGGCGGGGGCCGAAGTGGGCCTGCGGGGCCCGGCGGGACCGCGTGCGGACCCGGCGGGAGCCGCCGCGGGCCAGGGCGGGTCCGCGCGGGCTCTGACCGGCGCGGGGTCTGACACGCGCCCCACCTTGCTCTTACCGCGCTCTCACCCTCGTGCGGAACCATGGACGCCATGGAAGCCACCGCCACGGTTCTGGTCGCCGACGACGACCGCGCGATCAGGGACTCACTGGAACGCGCGCTCCAACTGGAGGGCTACAGGGTCAGGACGGTACCGGACGGGGTCCAGGCCCTCGCCGCCGTGCACTCCGACCCGGTCGACCTGCTCGTCCTCGACGTGATGATGCCGGGGGTGGACGGGCTCGGGGTGGCCCGCGTGCTGCGCGCCGAGCGCGACCGCACGCCCATCCTCATGCTCACCGCGCGTGTGGAGACGCCGGACCGGGTGGCGGGGCTCGACGCGGGGGCCGACGACTACCTCGCCAAGCCCTTCGAGCTGGAGGAACTCCTCGCCCGGCTGCGCGCCCTGCTGCGCCGGGCCGCGCCCTTTCCCGAGGAGGCCGCGGAACAGGGCCCGCTGCGCGTCGGCGAGCTTTCCCTGGACCCGCCCTCACGCCGGGTCTGGCGCGGCGACCGCGAGGTCGAGCTGTCCAAGACCGAGTTCGACCTGCTCGAACTCCTGGTCCGCAACGCCGGGATCGTGCTGGACCACTCCACCATCTACGACCGCATCTGGGGCTACGACTTCGGTCCCGAGTCCAAGAACCTCGCCGTCTACATCAGCTACCTGCGCCGCAAGCTGGAGGACGGCGGGCCGCCGCTGATCCAGACCGTGCGCGGGGTCGGCTACACGCTCCGGCCGCAGGGTTGAGCTCCGTGCGACACGAAGACGGCACCCCGCAGGAGCCTGGAGACGGAACCCCGCACGGCCCCGGAGCCCCGTCCGGTCTCAGAGCTCTCATGCCCGCCGCACGCGCCGCCGCCCCGAAGTGGCGCCGGACGCTGCTCCAGCCGGGCGAGTGGCGGCTGGGCACCCGCTTCGCGGTGATCTTCGCGCTGGTCGCCACCGTCGTCATCGCCCTGGTCGGCACCCTCGCCTACACCACCGCCGCCACGCTCATCCGCGCCGACGCCCGCACCGAGTTCGAGAGCACCGTCACCGCCCTGTCCGAACAGCTCGTCGACTACCACCAGCAGGGGCAGGGCGGCTCCGCCGGACCCGGTCCGTTCCTGCCCAGCGACAAGTTCCAGCTCCAGCTCCTCGAACCCGACGGCAGCAGGACGGTCAACATCGCCGACCCGTCCGAGATCATCCTCTTCGCACCGTCGGAGAGGGACCTGGAGGTCGCCGGGGAGGACCGGCCCGGCATCGTCGACATGCGCGAGCAGGCCATCGGCGGCCAGGAGTTCCGGCTGGCCACGGTCTCCCTCGGTGACGGCGCCGGGGCCCTCCAGCTCCTCCAGCGCCTGTCCCCGACCGAGCTGATGATCGACCGGCTCGCCACCCAGATCCTGTGGGTGGGCCTGTTCGTCGCCCTGTGCGCGGCCGCCGTGGGCTGGCTGGTGGGCCACCGCACCACCGGCCGCCTGGTGCGCCTCACCGACGCGGCCGAGTACGTCAGCTCCACGGGGCGGCTCGACCCCGTGGACCCCGGACGGGGCGGCGAGAGCCGTGAGGAGGACGTTGGCCGTGACGAGGTCGGCCGCCTCACCAGCGCGTTCAACGCCATGCTCGCCCGTCTGGCCCGCTCCAAGGACGAGCAGCGCCGCCTCGTCCAGGACGCCGCACACGAACTCCGCACCCCGCTGACCAGCCTGTACACCAACGTGCAGGTGCTCGGCAGGGTGGACCGGCTCAGCCCGGAGGCGCGCGCCAGCCTCATCGAGGACCTGCGCGGTGAGACGCGCGAGCTCACCGCCCTGGTCAACGAGCTGGTCGGCCTGGCCACCGGCGACCACGAGGACGAGCAGATGAGCGCCGTCTCCCTCGCCGGGGTCGCCGAGAAGGTCGCCAAGCGCACCCGCCGCCGCACCGGCCGCGACATCCTCGTGGACGCCGACGACAGCGTCGTGTGGGGCCGTCCCGGTTCCCTGGAGCGCGCCGTCTCCAACCCGGTCGAGAACTCCGCCAAGTTCGACCCCGGGGGCACCGCTCCCATCGAGATCCGCGTGCGCGCGGGGGCGGTGGAGGTCCTGGACCGGGGGCCCGGCATCGACCCGGCCGAACTCGACCACGTCTTCGAGCGCTTCTACAGGGCCACCGTCGCCCGCGGCCTGCCCGGTTCGGGGCTCGGCCTGTCCATGGTCAGGGAGATCGCGCAGGCCCACGGGGGCAGCGTGTTCGCCCGCAACAGGGAGGGCGGCGGCGCCGCCATCGGCTTCCGCCTGCCGCTGTTCACGCCGCCGCGGGACGAGGAGCCGAAGGCGCAGGGGTGAGCGCCGCGCCCGAACCGGCTCCGGCGCCGACTCCCGCACCGGCGGACGCCTCGCGGTAGATCCGCTCGAACCGCTCCAGCGAGTCCTCCAGCCGGTGCCGCCCGGCCATACCGCGGCTGCACGCGCCCATCCTCAGCCGCCGGCCCTCGTCGGCGACCACCGACTCCACGCGCGCGGCCAGCGCCTCCGGGCTTCCCGGCGGGTACAGGTACCCGTTACCGCCCTCCTCCACCAGGTGCGGCAGCGCCATGGCGTCCGCCGCCACCACCGGCAGACCGCTCGCCATCGCCTCCAGGGTGGCGATGCTCTGGAGTTCGGCGGTCCCGGCGATGGCCCACACGTCCGCGCACCGGTACACGTCGGGCAGGTCGGCGTGCGGCACGAAGCCCAGGAACACCACCCGGTCGGCCGCGCCGACCTCCGCCGCCAGCTCCGCCAGCCGCGCCCGGTGCGCGCCGTGCCCGGCCAGCACGAGCTGGACCCCGTCGGCCAGGGCCACCGCGCGCACGAGTTCGTCCACGCGCTTCTCCTCGTCCAGCCGCCCCACGAACAGCACCGTCCTGCGGTCCGGCACGCCCAGCCGCTCGCGCAGCCGCCGCCGGGTGGCCGCGCCGCCGTCCAGGGGGCTGAACCGGTCCAGGTCGATCCCGCACGAGACCGGTTCGACCGGCCGGGTGAACCCCTGGTCGACCAGCAGCCGTGCGGCGGCCGGGGTGGGCGTGGTCACGTGTTCGGCCCTGGACAGCACCGCGCCCAGGTCCCACCAGGCCAGCCGGGCCGCGTGCGGGCGCAGCGGTCCGGGCACGTGCACGTAGTCGAAGAGGTTCTCCGGCATGAAGTGGTTGGTGGCGACCACGGGGACGCCGCGGGCGTGCGCGGCGGCGGCCAGCATCCGGCCGACGAGGAAGTGGTTCTGGATGTGGACGGCGTCCGGGCGCAGCCGGTCAAGGAGCCGGTCCAGGTGGCCGCGCACGCCCAGCGGGACCGCGAGCCGCACGCTGTCGTGGACCAGGGAGGACACCGAGCGCAGCCGGTGCTCGACCACACCACCGCGTTCCACCGTGTACGGGGCGCCCTCGGGGGAGGGGCACACCACGTGTACCCGCGCGCCGCGCGCGGCCAGGCCGCGGGCGAGGCGGGCGGTGAAGTACGCGGCGCCGTTCACGTCCGGGGGATAGGTGTCGGTGCCGATCAGGACCCGGGTGCGGCGCGTCGCGCCGACGGCGGGCCTGGGCGGTGCCGCCACCGTGGGGGAGGCGAAGGACGTGGACATGACCTGATCTCCTTTGTCGGGTCGCCGCGTACGCCCGAGTGTGGGTCACCCGCGTTGACCCCCGCCGACCTCTCGGTGACCGTGGGACGACCGCTCGGTGGCACGCGGCCCGGGAGAGGGAACTCTCCGTGCCCCTCCGTCTACCCACGAGCCCGGCGACGTCGACAGCCGATGTCCGCGGCCCTCGACGCCGCGCGCCCGCGGCCCCGCCAGCACGGCCCGCGCGCCCGCGGGCCTCCGCGGCCACGCACGCGACGGGCGGCCCCGGACCCGAGGGTCCGAGGCCGCCCGTGTGCGGGGTGTCCGGGGCCGTGCCCGTCAGTTCCCGCCCTCCTCGTTCTGGGCTGACTCCACGCTCTGCTCCCCGAGCGTCACCGTGAGCTCCTCCTCGGAACCGTTGCCGCCGTCGGGGACGACCCCCAGGGTCACCTCCTCGCCGGGCTGGCGGATCCGGATCTGCGCGATCAGCTCGTCCGGCGTGGACACCGGCTCGCCGTCCACGGACACCACCACGTCACCGGCCTGGAGCCCGGCCTCGGCGGCCGCGCCGCCCTCGGTGACCTCCACGATCTCCGCGCCGCCGACGCGGGAGTTGGTGATGGTCGCCTCGATCGCCGGGTAGCTCGCGCTGCCGTCCTCGACCAGCTGCTCCGCGATGGGGCGGACCTGGTTGATCGGGATGGCGAAGCCCAGTCCGACCGAGCCGCTGTCCTGCGAGATGCCCGCGATCGCGGTGTTGATCCCGATCACCTCGCCGTTCATGTTCACCAGCGGGCCGCCCGAGTTGCCGGGGTTGATCGCCGCGTCCGTCTGGATCGCGTTGATCACCGTGGAGGTCTGCCCGGACTGCCCGGTGTTCACCGGACGGTTCAGCGCGCTGACCACACCCGTGGTCACCGTGCCCGACAGCCCCAGCGGGGAACCGATCGCGACCACCTCGGCGCCCACGCCGACCTGCTCGGAGTCGCCGAGGGTGGCCGGGGTGAGGTCGTTGCGCCCCTCCGCCTGGATCACCGCGATGTCGGAGACCGGGTCCGCGCCCATGACCTCGGCGCGTGCGGAGCTGCCGTCGTTGAACAGCACCTCGATCGGACCTCCCTCCGCGGCGGCCACGACGTGCGCGTTGGTGAGGATCTGGCCGTCGGAGGAGATGACCACGCCGCTGCCGCCGCCGTTGGCGGTGCGGATGGACACCACGCTCGGCAGGACCGTGTCGGCGACCTCGCCGACCTCGCCCTCGGTCTGCGTGCTCTCCTGCTCCTGGTTGAGCGAGCTGATCGGACCGCTCAGGCCGTTGGGGAACAGGTAGGCGGTGCCCAGGGCCGTCATCGGGCCCACGATGAGGCTCGTGACCAGGGCGGTGATCGCGGCGACGGTCACGATCCTGCCGGAGCCGCGCTTCTTGCCGCCTCCCTGCGGGGGCACCGCCCCGGGGAACGGAGCGCCGAACGGGGGCTGCCCGCCGCCGTGGCCGCCGTGGTCCCCGGGACCACCGGGGCCGCCCGACCCGAACGGGCCGCCGTCACCGTACGGGGGCTGCCCGTGCCCGACCGGCCCGTGGGGGCCGCTCTGCCCGCCGTGCGGGGGGACGGGGCCGCCCTGGTGCGCGGAGAACTGCTCGTGCTGGCCGCCGGCGGCGCCGTAGCCGCCCCCGGGCGGAGGGAAGGTGTAGGAGGCGCGCTCCGGGTCGTTGGGCCCGGTGGCCCACCTCGGCGGCTGCCCGGGCGGGGAGAAGGTCGGCCCCGCCCCCGCGGGGCCGGTCTCCGGCCGCCCGTGCCGCTCGGGTCCGGGGTAGCCGCCGCTCTGCTCTGCCCCCGTGTACCCGCCCTGCTGGAACGACCCGCCCTGCTGGAACGAGAAGCCCTCACCGGTCTGCCCGGCCGCGGGGTACCCGCCGCTCTGCTCGGGGCCCGGGTGCCCGCCGCCCTGCTGCGCCGCGGGGTACCCGCCGGGCTGCCCCTGACCGGGGTACCCGTCGGCCCGCCGCGCTTCCGGGTTCTCGTCGCGCTGCCACACGCCGGTGTACCCGCCGGGCTCGTGCGGCGCGGGCCGCTCCACCCGCTCGCCTGTCTCCTCGGCCCCCGGCTCCTCACCGGCCCCCTGTGCCTCGGAGCGCCCGAAGGGCTGCTGGGGCCCGGCGTGCTCGGCTCCGGCGGTCCGCTCGCCCTGTCCGGCGGGGACACCCCCGTGCTCCCCGCCGGACGTGCCGCGGACGTCGGTCCCGTCGCCCGTGGAGGACCCCCCCTCGTGCGGGCCGGAGGGCCCAGCCTGGTCGGCGGGCTCGGTGGGACGGTGCTCGGGAAGCCCGTTCCCGGCCGCCGCACCGGGCTCGGTACCTGCACTCGGTTCGTTGGGGTTCAACTCATCCTCCGACTGGCGGGACGATGTTCAGTGACGTGTTCCATCATGCGACGCATGGGTTAGAACAGGGTGAGAACGCGATATGCCGGGGTTTCGAGTCCTTCCGCCCCTGCCGTGCCCTCGTCCGGTCCGCGTCGGCGGCCCCGTGGCTCAGCGCCGTCGGGCCAGGCCGTCCATGACTGGCCCCGACGTCCGTGGGAGCGTCCGGACTCCCGCACCGCCGCGACCCGACACGTCGCCCGTTACCCCGGCGCGCTTCCCGTAGGCGCCGTATGCACCAGAATGCCCGAAACGATATCGTGCCGAAGTCAAAGCGAGACACCGGAGAAGAGCCGACCTTGATCAAGATCGTGCTGGCCGATGACGAACACCTCGTGCGGGGGGCCATCGCCGCCCTCCTCGGCCTGGAGGACGACCTGGAGGTCGTCGCCGAGGTCGGCCGGGGCGACGAGGTGGTCGACGCCGTCCTCCGGCACGGTGCCGCGATCGCCGTCCTGGACATCGAGATGCCCGGCGCCACCGGACTGGAGGTGGCCGCGCGGCTCCGGGCGGACGCCCCCGACTGCGGCGTCGTCATCCTCACCAGCTTCGGCCGCCCCGGATACCTGCGCCGTGCCCTGTCCTCCGGCGCGCGCGGCTTCCTGGCCAAGGACGCCCCCGTCGACCAGCTCGCGGGCGCCATCCGCCGCGTCCACGGGGGCGGGCGCTACATCGACACCGACCTCGCCGCCGCCGCGATGGTCGGCGGCGAGAGCCCGCTCACCGACCGCGAGACCGAGGTGCTGCGCGCCGCCTCCGACGGGGCCACGGTCGCCAGGATCGCCGCCGCCCTCCACCTGACCGAGGGCACCGTGCGCAACTACCTCTCCAACGCCATCGGCAAGACCGGCGCCGACAACCGCATGTCCGCCATCCGCACCGCCCAGGACATGGGCTGGCTCTGACCGGTCCCGCCCCGTCCGCCGTCCAGGTCAGAATCCGTGCGTCGCAGCGGTGACGTTTCCGGCCCTTCCTAGAGGAAGCGCAGCACCAGCATCGCGGTGTCGTCGCTGCGCCCGCCCGGGGCGTACTCCTCCAGCTCCCGGTCGATGCGGCTGATCACCGCCTGGGCGGTCAGCCCGGCGCAGCCGGAGAAGATCTCCGTCAGCCCCTCGTCGCCGAGCATGTCCGTGTTGCTGCGCCGCTCGGTCACGCCGTCGGTCACCGCCAGCACCACCTCGCCGGGGCGGATGTCCACGTTCTCGGTCGTGAACCCCACGTCCTCGAACGCGCCCAGCAGCGGCTGCGAGGCCCCGAACGACTTCACCTCGCCCTTCTGGTTCAGCCGCATCGGCAGCGGGTGCCCGGCGGAGACCATCCGCACCCGCATCCCGCCCCCGCCGTCCGTGGCCGGGGTCATCTCCCCGTACAGCATCGTCAGGAACCGGGTCGAGGTGTTCTCGTCCAGGATCGCCATGTTCAGCCGCTGCATGATGTGCGAGGGCGTGAACCCCTCCTTGGCCAGCGCCCGAAGCGTGTGCCGTGCCAGGCCGGTCACGGCCGCCGCCTCAGGGCCCGTCCCGCACACGTCGCCGATCGCGAAGCACCACCGCCCGCTCGCCGCGAACACATCGTAGAAGTCCCCGCCCACCACGTTGCGCTCGTCGGCCGGACGGTAGAACACCGCGTGGTCCACGTTCGGGATCACCGGCTCCTTCTCCTTGGCCGGCAGGAGGCTGCGCTGGAGGGCGTCGCTCATCGCGGCCTGCTTCTCGTGCAGCCGCGCGTTCTCCATCGCCGACGCCACCCGGCTGCTCAGGTCGTCGGCCACGTCCACCTCCTCGCGGGTGAAGTCGTCCGACCCGCTCTTGCCGACCGTCATCCGCCCCAGTGCGCGCCCGTGCGCCACCAGCGGGATACAGATCGCCGGACCGCTCGCCAGTTCCCGGACGAGCTGCTCGTCCAGCCCCTCCTTGGCCAGCTCGGCCGGGGACCACAGCGGCTGCGGCTCCCTCTGCTCGTGCGGCGGCAGCCCGGTCAGCAGCGCGCGCAGGATGTCGTTGTAGTTCTCGTCGCTGTGCACCACGTGCGTCAGCTGCGAGACGCCCATCTCGTTGATCGTCTCGATGGCGCACCACCGGCCCAGCCGGGAGGTGATCAGCTGCGCCGCCAGCGCGCCCGTCATCCGCTCGTCCAGCGTGCCCGCGAGCAGGTCGCTGGCCTCGGCCAGGAAGCTCAGCGAGGCCCGCCTGCTCAGCTCCACCTCGGCCAGCCGGGCCCGCTCCACCGGCAGCGCGATCAGGTCCGCGCCCTCCTGGAGCCGCTTGGCCGCCGACGCCCCGAAGTGCCGGGCCCGCCGGGAGGCCACCCCCAGCAGGCCGACCACCCGCCCGTCCACGATGAGCGGCGCCGTCACCAGCGAGCGCATTCCCGCGCGCGACAGGCGCCCCCGGCTGGTGCGGGCGATCATCAGGTCGTCGTTGATCACCGCGCCCGGCTCCGGCGCCGAGGACGGGAAGATCTCCTCCGTGCGCACGCGCAGCGGCCGCCACGGGGCGCCGCCCGAGGTCAACCCGACCGCGGCGCGCACCTCCCACATGGTCTCGTCGGACGTGGCCAGCGTGATGTAGGCCGCGTCCGCGCCCAGCGCCGTGGTCGAGTACTCCACGGTGCGCTCCAGCAGCTGCGGCAGGGACAGCCGCGAGCCCAGGGCGGAGTCCAGCGCCGACCACGGGGCGGGACGCCCGGGACGGGAGGGGCTCCTGCGCACCGGCGGGGACTCCAGGGAGGCGCGCTCCCCCGAGCCGTCCTCGATCCGGAACCACACGGCCTTGTCGTTGCGCCCGTAGCTCACACCCCAGCTCGACGCGATCGCCGACGCCAGGGCCAGCCCCAGGCCGCCGGTGCGCCCGTTCTCCCGGGACGGGGAGGTGTCCACCGACAGGGGCCCGGCCTGCGGGACCGCGCGCTCGGGCACGGAGTCGGTGACCATCACCTCGGTCGCCCCCTCCGTCCGGCGCACGGTCACGTCCAGGGACGAGCGCGCGTGGATGACGGCGTTGGTGACCAGTTCGCTCACCAGCAGGATCACGTCGTCGGAGGGGTCGGTCATACCCCAGGACAGGAGGGTGTCGTGAACGAACTCGCGGGCCGCCGCCGCGGTCTCCGGGGCGGGAGGGAACTCTCGTCGAGCGACCTTCAACGCGTCGTGTGCTGGCAAGCCGTCGGTGTCCTTCGTCACTGGGTGCGTGCGCGGGGGGTGGTGGTCACTGCCACGATACGCGTGCCACGGTGGCCGGTGCCGCGCGAACCGTCATTCCCCCCGGCGCGGGCCGCCCGCGCGGGGCCGCGCCGGCCCTGCCCGTCCCGGACGCGGCGGCGGGGGGACAACATCGCCAAGCCTCCTGTGCGGGGCGGCCCGGCCGGTTAGTGTGAGTCGACACATGCGCTTCTTTCGGGTGGTACTCCTCGCCGGTAGCGTGACGGGGGTGTCACCAGGGGGTCGACGCGGCGGACACCGCGCGGACCCCCCTGTCCCGTGCGCGCTCCGCGGGCCGATCCGCCCGCGGGCGTGCCGGTCCACGGGGGCCGGGACGGGAAGCCGAGGTGGCGGAGCAGGCTGAGGAGGGGGTTCGATGCCCGAGGCGGTCAAGGAACTGGCGGCCGACGACCAGCTCGACGAGATTCTGCGTGCCCTGTACCGCATGCGCGACGGCGACTTCAGCGTCCGTCTGCGCAAGCGCGGCGGCGGCACCATGCGGGAGATCGCGTCCGTCTTCAACGAGGTGGTCGACCACAGCGAACAGCTCAGCGACGAGCTCCAGCGCGTCGGCGACGTCGTCCGCAACGAGGGCAGGCTCAACGAGCGCGTCAACGTCAACCCGGCCCGGGGCGCCTGGGGCGAGAGCGCCCAGGCGCTCAACGTCCTGCTCGACGAGGTCTCCGAACCCGTGACCGACGTCGCCGGGGTCCTGGACTCGGTCGCGGAGGGCCAGCTCAGCCGCCGCGCCTCCACCGAGGGCCGCCGCGGCGAGCTCAAGGGCGACCTGCTGCGCCTGGCCACCACGGTCAACCGCATGGCCGACCAGATGAGCGGCTTCGCCGGGGAGGTCACCCGGGTGGCCCGCGAGGTGGGCACCGAGGGCAAGCTCGGCGGCACCGCGCAGGTCGAGGGGGTCTCCGGAGCCTGGCGCGAGGTCACCGAGTCGGTCAACCAGATGTCCTCGCGCCTGACCGACCAGATGCGCGACATCTCCGAGGTGACCACCGCCGTCGCCCGCGGCGACCTCAGCCGCAAGATCACGGTGGACGTGCAGGGCGAGATGCTCGACCTCAAGGACACCGTCAACACGATGGTGGACCAGCTGTCCACCTTCGCCGACGAGGTCACCCGGGTGGCCCGCGAGGTGGGCACCGAGGGCAAGCTCGGCGGCCGCGCCAACGTGCGCGGCGTGCGGGGCATCTGGAAGGACCTCACCGAGAACGTCAACTCGATGGCGGACAACCTCACCAACCAGGTGCGCGACATCTCCCAGGTGACGACCTCCGTGGCCCGCGGCGACCTCACCCAGAAGGTCCAGGTCGACGTGCAGGGCGAGATGCTCGCCCTGAAGAACACCGTGAACACCATGGTCGACCAGCTCGACTCCTTCGCCGACGAGGTCACGCGCGTGGCCCGCGAGGTCGGCACGGAGGGCAAGCTGGGCGGCCGGGCCAACGTCAAGGGCGTGTCGGGCATCTGGAAGGACCTGACCGACAACGTCAACTCCATGGCCAACAGCCTCACCTACCAGGTCCGCAACATCTCCCAGGTGACGACGGCGGTCGCCACCGGTGACCTCACCAAGAAGATCACCGTGGACGCCCAGGGCGAGATGCTCGACCTCAAGGACACCATCAACAAGATGGTCGACCAGCTGGACTCCTTCGCCGGCGAGGTGACCAGGGTGGCCCGCGAGGTGGGCACCGAGGGCAAGCTGGCCGGACAGGCACACGTCCGCGACGTGTCCGGGGTCTGGAAGGACCTGACCGACAACGTCAACTCCATGGCCAACAACCTGACCTACCAGGTGCGGCAGATCTCCATGGTCACGCGCGCGGTGGCCGCGGGCGACCTGACCAAGAAGGTCACGGTCAACGCCAAGGGCGAGATCCTGGAGCTGAAGGACACCATCAACGTCATGGTGGACCAGCTCTCCGCGTTCGCCGACGAGGTCACGCGCGTGGCGCGCGAGGTGGGCACCGAGGGCAAGCTGGGCGGCCGCGCCGACGTCAAGGGCGTCTCCGGCATCTGGAACGACCTCACCGAGAACGTCAACTCGATGTCGCACAACCTCACCACGCAGGTGCGCAACATCTCCGAGGTGACCACGGCCGTCGCCGCGGGCGACCTCAACAAGAAGATCGACGTCAACGCCCAGGGGGAGATCCTGGAGCTCAAGACGACGGTCAACACCATGGTCGACCAGCTGTCGGCGTTCGCCACCGAGGTCACCCGCGTGGCCCATGAGGTGGGCAGCCAGGGACAGCTGGGCGGCCAGGCCAAGGTCGAGGGAGTGACCGGCACCTGGAAGCAGCTCACCGACAGCGTGAACGGCCTGGCGGGCAACCTGACCACGCAGGTGCGGGCGATCGCCGAGGTCGCCAACGCCGTCGCCAAGGGCGACCTGACCCGCAACATCCAGGTCGACGCCCGCGGTGAGATGGAGCAGCTCAAGCACAACATCAACCTGATGGTGTCCAACCTGCGCGAGACCACCGCCACCCAGCGCGACGCCGACTGGCTCAAGTCCAACGTGGCCCGCATCTCCGGCCACATCCAGGGCCACCGCGACCTCAAGGAGCTGGCCCGCCTCATCATGACCGAGGTGACGCCGCTCATCGGCGCCCAGCACGGCGCCTGCTACCTGCCCGAGGACCAGGACGACCAGGAGAACTTCCTGTTCTACGCGGGCTTCGGCTTCGATCCCGACGAGGACCGCCGCCGCGTCCGCACGGGTATCGGCCTGGTCGGCGAGGCCCTCGCCCAGCAGGTGGAACAGCAGGTCGGCAACATCCCGCCGGGCTACGTCAAGGTCCAGTCGGGCCTGGGCGAGGCCTCCCCGCGCAACCTGTACATCCTGCCGATCGTCTCCGAGGGGCGCTCGCTGGGCGCCATCGAGTTCGCCTCCTACGACGACTTCCGCGAGAGCCACAAGAACTTCCTGCGCCAGCTGGTGAGCCTGCTCGGCACCACCATCAACACCATCCTGGCCAACAACCGCACCGAGGACCTGCTCGAACAGTCCCAGCAGCTCACCAGCCAGCTCAGGGAACGCTCCAACGAGCTCCAGCGCCAGCAGGAGGAGCTGCGCGGCAAGAACGCCGAGCTCCGCCAGAAGGCCACCCAGCTCGCCAACCAGAACCGGGCGATCGAGCTCCAGAACCAGCAGATCCAGCGCTCCCGCAACGCCCTGGAGGAGCGCGCCCACCAGCTCCAGGTCTCCTCCAAGTACAAGTCCGAGTTCCTGGCGAACATGTCGCACGAGCTGCGCACGCCGCTCAACAGCCTGCTGATCCTGGCCCGCCTGCTCGCCGACAACGCCGAGCAGAACCTGTCCGCCAAGCAGGTCGAGTTCGCCCAGACCATCCACAAGGCGGGCAGCGACCTGCTGCTGCTCATCGACGAGATCCTCGACCTGTCCAAGGTGGAGGCCGGACGCGCCGAGGTGCAGCCCAGCGAGGTCTCCATCGCCCAGCTGGTCGACTACGTCGAGGCCACCTTCCGCCCGGTCACCGGGGACCAGGGGCTCGCCTTCGCGGTGGACGTGTCGCCGGACATCCCCGGCACGCTGTGGACCGACGAGCAGAGGCTCCAGCAGATACTGCGCAACCTGCTCTCCAACGCCGTGAAGTTCACCCCGCAGGGGGAGGTGCGGCTGCTCATCGAGCCCGCGTGGGCGTTGGATGACGCCGACCTGGAGATGTTCGTCCAGAACGAGGAGGTCATCGCGTTCACCGTCGCCGACACCGGCATCGGGATCGCCGAGGACAAGCTCCAGGTCATCTTCGAGGCCTTCCACCAGGGCGACGGCGGCACCTCGCGGCGCTTCGGCGGGACCGGCCTCGGCCTGTCCATCAGCCGCAACTTCGCCCGCCTGCTGGGCGGCGAGATCCGCGTGCAGAGCGTGCCCAACCAGGGTTCCACCTTCACGCTGCTGCTCCCGGTGCGCCTGCCCGACGACGCGGGGGAGCGGGCCGAGGAGTCCGGGTCCCCGACCCGCGCCCTGAGCGGTACGGACTCGGCGCCGATGCTCGACCCCGGCCGCGGCGCGGACACCGGCGGCCTGGACTCCTCCACGCTGGACGACGGCTTTTCCATGCCGGACGAGGACTTCGACGCGGCCCTGGCCGCCCTCACCGACATCACCGACGAGCCGCTGCCCACGGTCCCGGTGCTCAAGGCACCCGAGCCCCACGCGGCGGCGGCCGAGAGCGGTGAGGCGCCCGAGCAGGCGGCCGAGTCCGAGCCGCGCACCGACCCCGAGCGGCGGGCCGTCCTGAGCGGCCAGCGGGTGCTCATCGTCGACGACGACGTCCGCAACGTCTTCGCGCTCACCAGCGCTCTGGAGGCGCAGGGCCTGGAGGTCCTCTACGCTGACAACGGACACGCCGGAATCGCCAGGCTGGAGGCCAACGAGGACATCGCGCTCGTCCTGATGGACGTGATGATGCCCGAGCTGGACGGCAACCAGACCACCCAGCGGATCCGGGAGATGCCGCAGTTCGCCGGCCTGCCGATCATCTCGCTCACCGCCAAGGCGATGCAGGGGGACCGCGAGCGCAGCCTCGCGGCGGGCGCCACGGACTACGTGACCAAGCCGGTCGACCTGGACCATCTGCTGGACGTCATGCGGCGCTGGCTCACCGCGGGGCGCGAGGAGACCATCGCCGGCGCGGCGGCCGACGGCGGGGGCGGCGCGACGGCCGGGCCGGAGGAGGCCGGCACCGGGCATGACAACGATCCGAACGGGGAGACTGGCACCAGCACCCCGAGCGAAGACCTGGAGTAACCCGACGTGACCCAGAAGGCCAACATCCTTCTCGTCGACGACCGCGACGAGAACCTGATCGCGCTGGAGGCCGCACTCACCTCACTCGACCAGAACCTGGTCAGGGCCAACTCCGGTGAGGAGGCGCTCAAGCACCTTCTGGGCACCGACTTCGCGGTCATCCTGCTCGACGTGGTCATGCCGGGGATGGACGGCTTCGAGACCGCCGCGCACATCAAGCAGCGCGAGAAGACCAAGGACGTGCCGATCATCTTCCTGACCGCCCAGGAGGTCGACCGGCACCAGGTCTTCCGCGGCTACGCCTCGCGCGCGGTGGACTTCCTGCTCAAGCCGTTCGACCCCTGGGTGCTGCGCTCCAAGGTCGAGGTGTTCGTGGAGCTGCACCAGCTCAAGGCGCAGATGCGCGAGCAGGCCCGCGCCCTCCAGCGCGACCTGGGCCAGGAGACGGGCGAGCCCGGCAAGGTCCTGGCCGAACAGCTGGCGCAGCGCTCCCACCAGGTGCAGGCCGACCTCGCCCAGCTGCGCGAGCACATCGTGACCAACTACCAGGACGTGGACCAGAGCCTCGTGGACGGCGTGCGCCGGGTGGACAGCGCGGTCTCGCGCCTGTCCACCCTGGTGGACACCCTCCACGGCCCCGAGTAGCGGCGACCCCCTCAGACGGAGGGCCGGGGCGGCAGCGCCAGACCGATGTGCTCGCCGATCTCCTCGATCAGGCCCAGGTCGGCCAGGCGGAAGCTGCCCCGGTTGCTGCGGCGGATCAGGGTGAGCGCACCGCGCACGCCCCGGCTGCCGCGCAGGGGGACCGACAGCAGCGAGCCCGCGCCCAGCATCGACAGCAGCGGCGCCCCGGACGGGGCGTGGCCGAGCACGGCCTCGTTCTCGATCAGCGGGAACAGCAGGGACTGCCCCCGGTCCAGCACCTCGCCCGGAATGTCGGAGTCGCCGGGCGCGGCCGAGGCCACCGCCTCCCTCTGCGCCGGGAGCGCGTCGGCCGGACCCGCGACCACGGCGCGGCGGGGCGCGTCGGAGGAGATGGGCAGGTCGCACACGTCCACGACCACCCAGTCCGCGTAGGAGTCGGCCAGCAGGTCGGCGGCGTCGGCCAGCGCGAGGGGCTCCCCGGCCCCGCCGGGCCCGGCCGAGCGCAGCAGCAGCCGCGTCATCCGGGTCAGCACGTCCAGCCTGCGCGCGGCCAGCACCACCACCTGGTCCTCCACCTCCGTCTCCAGCGGGGCGGGGCCCTCCTCCTCGACGCCGTTCATCGGCGGCGACATCGCGACCAGCACCAGCGGGTTGGGCTCGCTGGGCAGCTCCAGGCGCGTCAGGGTCAGGTGCACGTCCTCGGCCCAGCCGCGTTGGGCCAGCCGGGACTCCAGCGCGGCGTCGCCGTCGCCGCGCAGCACCGCGGCCAGCCAGGACTGCATGGCCGCGCGCTTGCGCAGGTCGACGAAGTGGGCGAAGGGCTTGCCGGTGAGGTAGCCCGGAGCGCTGCCCAGCCGCGCGGCCCCGGAGTTGTTGATGCGCCGGATGTAGCCCTCGTGGTCCAGCAGCACGGCGGGGACGCTCAGCTCCTGGAACATCGCGCGCAGCAGGGCCCGGTCGCCGTCGTCGCCCTGGCGGCGAGGCTCGGGCTGGGCGTGGGCCCGGGCCAGCTCGGCCCCCGCGTCGCCCAGCAGGCGTTCGGCGTATTCCAGCTCGGCCAGGGCCGCCTCGGCGGTGCCCTGGGCGTCGTCGGGATACATGGTGTGCGTGTTGCGCAGGGCCGCGATGCGTTCACCCAGTGCGGTGATCTCACGCTGCAACCCGGCGAGGTTCTCCGACACGCTCAGGTCTCCCGTCGTGGATGGCGTCTTCCCGAAGCTAGCGGATGTCCGCTCCCGCGGTCTCCCAAGGTTACGGTTAGTCCGAGCCCGGAAACGGAAGGAGGCCCCGACTGTGTGGATCGAACGCCTGGCCCGGGACATCGGCGCGCTGGGACAGGCGGACAGCACCACCCTGGAACGGGCCCTGGACCAGATGAGCAGGGCCGCGGCCCTGGGCGTCCCCGGCTGCTCGGCCGCACTCGTCGTGGTCTGGCGCGAGGTCGAGGGGGCCGACGGCTCCGTGCGGCACGTCGTCACCGACTACGGCGCCTCCCACGCCGACCTGTCCGCGGCCTTCGAGCACCAGTACACCACCGACCAGGGGCCCACCGTCGAGGCCGTCCGCGAGATGGGCCAGGTGCGGGTGGGCGACATCCTGCGCGAACCCCACCGCTGGCCCCGCTACACCAGCATGGCGGTCCAGTGCGGGGACCGCTCCTCCATCACCCTGCCGAGCCTGCTGCCCGGCGAGGGCGACGACCGGGTGATCACCTTCGGAGTGCACTCCGGCCGCGCCGACGCCTTCGAGGAGGAGGTCGTCGCCCCGCTGACCGCCCTGCTCGCCGAGCACGCCGCGGTGTCGCTGTACAGTGCCGGACGCCAGGCCGACGTGGCCAGGGAGACCGCCCACATGCGCCGGGCCATGTCCGCGCGTACGGTGAT
Organism: Nocardiopsis synnemataformans; assembly: GCF_965343085.1. Taxonomy (NCBI): domain Bacteria; kingdom Bacillati; phylum Actinomycetota; class Actinomycetes; order Streptosporangiales; family Nocardiopsidaceae; genus Nocardiopsis; species Nocardiopsis synnemataformans. The sequence goes on from NZ_CBDRFA010000031.1 coordinate 43,095, forward strand.
CGACCAGGCCAAGGGCATCATCATGCACGCCCGCGGCTGCGACGCCGACACCGCCTTCACCGCGCTGCGCGAGGTCGCCCAGCGCAACCGCAAACGGGTGGTGGACGTGGCCCGCGACCTCGTGGCGGAGAACACCGGCCCCCAGCCCCGGATGCGCCCCGACCGAAGGTGAACGGGCGGGCAACACCGGGCGATGAGTCCCGAGCGTGATCGAAAAGCGCCATGATGAGGGCTCGGGGCCGTCCCGGAACAAGAAGGAGAAGTGACCGTGACGTCAGACATCTCGATCCGTCGCGAGGATGGCGTCGTCGTCGTCACCCCCGCGGGGGAGATGGACGCGGTGACCTCTCCCGCGCTGGCCGAGGTCCTCGACGGCCTCCTGGCCGCCGAGCCGCCCCGGGGGGTGGTGGTCGACCTCGCCAAGGTGTCCTTCTGCGACTCGCGCTGCATCGGCGTGCTCGTCTCCGCCTACCGGCAGGCCCGCGACCTGGGCGTGGGGCTGGTGGTCGCCGAGCCCCAGCCGCAGGTCAACCGCCTGTTCGTGATAGCCGGAATCGACCAGGTCATCCCGATCGTGGCCAGCACCGGCACCGCGGCGGACTCCCTCAGGGGCTGAGCGGGGCCCGTGTCCCGGCCTCCCGGACGGCCCCGGGCTCCCCGGCCCCGTCCACGAAGTGCAGCCGTACCAGGGACCCCCCACCGCTGCCGCTGATCTCCAGGAAGTCGCAGGTCTGCCGGGTGATCCACAGCCCGTACCCGCGCGGGCGCATGCTGTCGGCCGGACGGTAGCCGGTGAGCGGGTCGAAGAGCCCGCCGCGCTCGTCGAACACGTCGCACACCCACCGCCCCGGGGCGCGCCAGACCTGTACGGTGCCCTTGCCCGCGCCGTGCTCCAGCACGTTGGCGGCCAGCTCGTTCACCGCCACCACCAGGCTGTCGATCCGCTCGGGCGGGAACCCCACGGCCTCCCCGAGCGCCGTCAGGTCACCGCGCAGCCGCGGCAGGGACAGCCCGATCTCCAGCCGGTGCACGGGTCCGCTGACCGGCAGCGGCTCCGGGGCGACCGGCCGGGCGCCGAAGGCCGCCGTGCCCAGGTAGGCGGGGTTGGACCGGGGCCCGTCGGGCTCCACCAGCACCGGGTGGGTGGCCAGGACCGCGGACCGCGTCCGCGGGGTCAGGTCCCGGTCGTCGTGGACGCACAGCAGACTCAGCCGCTGCGGGGCCAGCGCCGTGGACAGCACCGACTCCAGCCGGTGCCACTCGCGCAGCTCCATCCCCGAGACCGGCAGCGGGGGCTCGGCCACCACGACCACCGGCACGGGGTCGTGGACGAGCGCCAGGCGGTGCAGGGCGGCCAGGGTGCGCCCCGGGGCGTCGTAGAACCGGTCCCGCTCCAGGACGTGCACGCGCTCGCGTTCGGAGGCCGACAGCGCCCGGGTGAGCGCGACGGCGCGGTCACCGGAGACGGCGAGCACCGCGTGGGCGTTTTCGCGTACGGCTGAGCGCAACCGCTGCCGGGCCACCTCGTGGAACCGCTGCCCGCGGCGGAAGAGCAGTCCCTGGTGTTCGAAGGTCATCGGTACGTGGCGTCCGCGCCCGGAGCCGGCCGTCCGGCCGCCGGGCGCCACTGTCTGTGTACCCGTTCCGACCCCTCCGAGGAAACCCCGGGGGACCGGTCGGACGGGCACGCTGTCGGGACGGGCACGGCTCAGTGTGCGGTCCCGGACAGTAGCAGACCGTCCGTCTCGTCCTCGTCGGCGCGGTCCTGTTCCGTCTGCTGCGGGCGGGAGCGCTCGTAGGCGAGCTCCGTCTCGACGGCGATCCGCTGCCATGTGAACCGGGAGCGGGCCCGGTCCACGGCGGCGATGCCGTACGCGGTGCTCATGGTCGGGGTGTTGAGGACGGAGCGCACGGAGCGCACGACCTCGTCGGGGCGGCCGAAGCGCATCAGCACGCCGCTGGTGCGGTGCAGGACGGCCCCCGGAGTGGCGCCGGTGGCGGTGGCCACCACGGGCAGGCCGCACGCCATGGCCTCCAGCACGGCCCCGCCGTAGGGTTCGTAGGAGGCGGCGGACACGTACACGTCCGCGGAGCGCAGCAGGCGGGGCAGCTCCTTGCGCTCCACGGGCCCGGCCAGGTGGACGCGGTCGTCCACCCCGGCCTCCTTGGCCAGGAGCTCGATCCGGCGGGCGTTCTCGTCGAGGGCCACGTCCAGGTCCTCGGCGGTGGAGACGAGCAGCAGCTCGGCCTCGGGGAGGCGGGTCATGGCCTCCACGAGCCGGTCGGCGCCGCCTGCCTCGGTCAGGGAGGTGACCGAGACCAGGCGGGCGCGCTCCTCGCGCCGGGAGTGCCAGTGCTCGGCGGAGGCGCTGCCCTCCACGCTGAAGTGGTCGGGGTCCACACCGAAGGGCACGACGTTGACGTGGTGGCGGGGGACGCCGAGGCGGGCCAGCTCGACCTGCTGGTCGGTGGAGTTGACCAGCACGCGGTCGGCGCGCGAGGCGAGGATGGTCTCCATGCGGGCGCGCTCGGGGTGGTGGCCGAGGCCGGAGCGCTGCTCGCTGGCGTTGAGGGAGTGGAAGGTCTGCACGATGGGCGTGCCGCTCTGGTCGCCCTCGCTGTGCGCCTGGGCGTGCAGGGCGGCCAGACCGCTGGTCCAGCCGATCGCGTGCAGGACGTCGGGGTGGTCCTCGTCCAGGACGGAGGCGAGGGCGCTGCCGAAGGCGCCGGTGTGCTCGGCGTGCTCCTCGGCGGGCAGCGGCCGGGCCGGACCGGCGTCCAGGTAGGCGACGGAGACGCCGCGCGCCATGCGGGTGCGGCCGTCGGGCTGGTCGGGGTCGCTGCGGCGGGCGTAGACCGTCACCCGGTGCCCCCGCTTGGCGAGCTGCCGGGACAGGGCGCACACGTGCAGGCTCGCGGGGCAGGCGGGTTCTCCCCTGTGTGCGGGGAGGGGATTGGCGTGTTCGGCGACCATGGCGATCTTCACTGGGCTGAACTCCTTGGACACGGTCTCGTCGGTGTCCGTCGTAGGTGCGCCCGAGGCGACTCCGGAGCGGGGATCGGAGTCCTCACGGGTGGGGCTGGGGCCGTCGTGCTGGTCCTCGGGCCGTGGGGCCGGGTCCGGCGGAAGGAGGCTGCGGGGAGGAGGCACGGTCAGGGGAGGGCGGCACACGGTGCCGGGCGCCGCGCCGGTGGAGGCCTCCCGACAGCACGAGGAGCCGTAGGCGCGTGGCGCTTACGGCTGCCGCTGAGCGGAGGAAGAAGAGGAAGAAAGAAGGGAAGACGCACGAAGATCACACCAAACGACCGGTCGGGGAAGACTGGGGCCACCGTGCGTGACAGGATGATGCCGCACGGGGCTGGTCGTGTGTGTCTGCGTCTTAGACACCCAACGGGGCCCATTCTGCCAGACGGTTCACGTCTCGACAACGTGACGTCGATCCGGCACCAAGAACTCCGGGGTTTCGGTGCCGTCCGTAACCTCGGAGTTCTCCCCGTTGGTCTGCGGTTTCGCGGTACCCGTGGGTGGCCCCTGTCGGGGCGGCGGTACCGCCGCTACTGTCAGACCGGAACACCGTGAGCGCGCGGCGCGGACCGCGGATCGCCCGGCACGACACTTCTGGCGGCGGGAACCGGGGCGGGAACTGCGTATCCGGGTGTTTTCCGCCATGATGTACGCGGATTTTGACCCACTCCGGCGGTGGCTCGGTACGGTGACAGAATCCAGACGTTGAACGGGACTCGACCAAGGCCCGGCGCGGGGCGCCGGGCAACCGGCCACGGCCGATGAAACGGGAGGAAGGGCGTATGGGTGTCGCTGGTGGGGAAGTCATTGTCACGGCCCTCACGCACCGGGGCGCTATCCGCCCCGCCAACGAGGACGCCGCCGTCATGGGTGCCCTGACCGTCGCCAGTGCGAACATGACCTCGCCGGTGCGCTGCGTCCTCCCGGTCGGGGAGCCCGTCATCCTGGCGGTCGCCGACGGGATCGGCGGTCAGGCCGCGGGGGAGATCGCCTCCGAGCACGCCGTGCACCGCATGGCCGAGATGGGGCCGCGTCTCAACGGCCCCGAGGAGATCGCCCAGCTGCTGAGCAACATCGACGAGGAGATCAAGGACCACGCCACCCAGCACACCGAGTTCTCCGGCATGGGGACCACGGTCGCGGGCGTCCTGCTCAACAACGACGGCAACTTCTGGTTCAACGTGGGCGACTCCCGCACCTACCGCCTGGAGGGGCGCCGCCTGCGCCAGCTCTCGGAGGACGACTCGCCCGCGCTGCCCCCGTCCGAGGACGGCCGCCCGGTCACCACGAACTTCATCACCCAGTCCCTGGGCGGCAGTTCGGGCGGCACGATGGTCCCGCACGTGGGCCGGGACGACGCGGCCGACCCCAGCGCCTGGCTCATGTGCAGCGACGGCCTGTCCGACCTGGTCCTGCCCGAGGAGATGGAGCGGATGATCGCCGAGGCGGGCAGCGACGAGGCCGCCGTGTACGCCCTGTGGCAGGCCGCCATGGAGGCGGGTGGCAAGGACAACATCAGCATCCTGCTGGCACGCCGCGTCTGACCCGTCCCGACCGAGTCGGCCCCGGCGGTCGGCTCCCGTCCCCCCCCGACCGAGTCGGCCCCGGGCCCGCCCACCGACCCCTGAACCCCCCATCCGCCAGCATCCCCCGACGCACGGCCCCGGCCCCCGCGCGAGCGGACGCCGTCGACGCCTCCCGTGTCCGCCCTCCCCGTCACCGGACGGGCGGACCGCACGCCGGACACGACGAGGGGCCCGTACGCCCTCCCCCCGCTGGGGAGGCGCGTACGGGCCCCTCGGCCGTCTCGCCGGTACCTACTTCCGCCCGGCGTCCCCACCCGGGCGCCTGCGCATGCGCACGGCCACGAGAACGACCGCGGCGATACCGGCGACCGCGACGACGGCCACGACCGCCAGCGCCACCGGCGACACGCCGCCCGACTCCTCCTCGCCCGCGGCCTCGTCCGCGTTCACCTCGTCGGAGGGCTCCTGCGCCTGCTCCTGCGCCGTCTCCCCGGCGGGCTCCTGCGCGGTCTCGCTCTCCTCGGGCTCCGGGGCCGCCGCGGCGACGGCCTCCTCGGTCACCGAGAACGTCAGGGTGTCCTGGATCGGGTGGCCGTCGGAGGAGACCACGCGGAACCCGATGGTGTACTCACCGGCCTGGTCCAGCGGGGCCAGGCCCACCGACACGTCCGTGCCGTCGAAGGCCAGGTCCCCCTCCTCGTAGGTGGTCTCCTCGTCCGGCCCCGTGACGACGACGGCGCTGCCGCTGCCGCCCTCCATCGGGGAGTTGTTGAAGCTCAGCACGACCTCCTCGGGCACGGTGTCCAGGGTGGCCCCGTCCTCGGGGTTGGACCCGGTCAGGACGTCGTGCGCCAGCGCGGGCGAGGGGGCCAGGGCCAGGGCGGCCGCGGCGAGGGGGGCCAGCACGGCGGCGGCCGCGCGCGGGAGCGCGCGGGAGGGTTCAGCGGCGGTGTCGGGGGTGCGGGTGCTGCGGGTCATGGTGGTCATCTTCTCTCAGCGTTCGGTACGTTCCGGCGTGCGCGCGGGGGCGTCGCGAGGGGACGCCCCGGGGAGGGGGAGGCCCGCGCGGGCCGTGCGCCGAGAGCGCGACGGGCGGGGGAGCGGCCCGGGAGGCGGAGCCCGTGAGCGGTACACGGGCGCCGAACGCGAGGCCGGGCACGCGCAGTGGCGGCAGCGCCCGGATGAGCAGGGCGGTCAGGAACCACAGGGCCGCCTCGCCGTGGGCGAGCAGCGCCGACGCCAGCAGGGCCGCCCACAGGTGCGCGAACAGCATGCCGGGCGCGAGGCCGAGGGCGTGGGTGAGCAGGCCGTGTCCGGCGTGGCCGGCGCCTGTGTCGAGGATGCCGGGGGCGGCTTCGCCCGAGCCCTGGAACACCAGGTGCAGGAGGATCTGCACGCAGGCCATGACGGCGAAGATGTCGCCGAACCCGCGCATCGTGCGGGTGAAGTACCACAGCAGGGGGAACAGGACCGCGGTCGCCGCGGCCAGTCCCCCGAGGGAGGCGGGCGCCGCGGCCCACAGGTTGTGCCCGCCCCAGGCAAGCCCCGTGCACGCAGCGGCGAGGAGTGCCGTGCGCAGGAGGCGGAGCGTGCCGTGAGCGGGTCGCACGAGAAAGAACCTAGGCCGTGCCCCGGAGGGTCGCAAGATCCCCGGGGTGCGGCGGTCGCGCGGCCCGGGCGGGCCGGCGCAGGGCGCGGCCGCTCGGGCGGCGGGTGGGGCGAAGGCGGGTCGGCGGGGACCGAGGGGCTGGGCCGCCGGGCGGACTGACGTCCTCCGGCGGCCCCCGTCGCCCTCGTCAGTGACGACCGGCCGGGACGAGTTCGCGACGCATGTAGCGGCGCTCCTCGGGGGTGGTCCCACCCCAGACTCCGTGAGCCTCTCCCGCCCGCAGGGCCCACCGCAGGCACTCCTGGCGAACAGTACAGCTGCGGCAGACGGCGATGGCCTGCTCGGTGTCGGCGCGCCCGATCCCGGTGCTGCTCACCGGAAAGAAGATCTCCGGGTCCTGCGAGCGGCAGTTGCCCTGCTGGACCCAGTCCTCGCTCTCGTGGTACAGGCGGTTCACGGGCGCCTCCGATCCGTGGCTGGTGGTCCCTGGCCCCGTGCCGTGCTTCCACGGCCGGGTCAGGGGGCTTCTCCGCCCCACCGCCCACGGGTGATCGACCCGGGAACCGCGGCGCGGCGATGCGACCAATTGTAGTACGACCCAGCGTAGTACTACACGGAGTCTGCGTGAAAAAACCGGAAATCTCAAGGACGTCCCCGGGCGTGGGCCCGCCGCGCCCTTCCGCGTGTCGGCGTTGCGCGTGTGCCCCGGGCCCCTTCCGGCGTACCGTGTGGCGCGAGCCGGGAGCCCAAAGTGGCGTTATGTCGCGAGCTTTCCACCGAATCGTTGTGACTTAACGCACGCTTAATATTGCTCTGCGAGGATCTATGTTTGACCCTGACGGCTGTCGGCCCCCCGGGCGCGAACGGCTGCCCTCCCCGGCGGCGCCCCGGATCCGGCCCGCACGGCCACGGCGTCGAACCCCCTGTTGGGCAGGGCGTGAGCGCGTGTCCCGTCCGCTCCCGGGCGACCCCCGAACGTCCTGGTCAGAGCTTTGGGGCACTACTAAATAAACAGGCCCTACCCGTGAGCGGTCTGCCCAAACATCCGCGGGCGGCCTCCGCGAAATGTCATTGACATTCGTTCGCTAAGTTCGATCGACGTGCCACATCTACGAACGAACCTCCAAGCACGCGACCGGACTGACACCGGGGCCACGGCCTCGGAAGACCCAGGCGCCGCGGGCCGTGGAGGCGTGCGCCTGTCGCACCCGTCCCCGGAGGACGGGCCGCACATGTGGCGGCTGGCGCGGGAGAACGGCATGGACGTCAACTCCCCGTACGCCTACGCGCTCTGGTGCCGGGACTTCGCCACGACCAGCGTCGTCGCCCGCGACGACGAGGGCCGTGTCGCGGCCTACGTCACCGGCTACGTGCGGCCCGACAGCTCCGATACGTACTTCCTCTGGCAGGTCGCCGTCGACTCCGCGTACCGCGGACAGGGGCTGGCCCGCCGGATGCTCGACTTCGTCGGCGACCGGATCGCCGACAGCGGCCTGCGCTACCTCGAAGCGACCGTCACCGCCGACAACACCGCCTCCCGCGCCCTGTTCGCCTCGTTCGCCCGAGACCGGGACGCCGAGGCCGTGTGGAGTCCGCTCTTCACCGGGGAGCACTTCCCGCAGGGGGACACCCCGCACGACCCCGAGGACCTCGTACGCATCGGACCCCTCGGAGCCGGGCCCGGAGCATGACCGATCGTCCGCGCCGGACCCGTCCGACCCACCCCGTCGCCCAAGCCATGAGCCCACGAACCTGGGATAAAGGAACCGAGGAACACACGATGGAGACCTTCCAGCGCCTGGAGTCCGAAGTCCGCGGATACTGCCGGAACTGGCCGGTCGTGTTCGACCGGGCCGTCGGTAGCCACGTCTACTCCGAGGACGGCAAGCCCTACCTCGACTTCTTCGCGGGAGCGGGGTCGCTCAACTACGGGCACAACAACCCCGAGCTGAAGACCTCGCTCATCGAGTACCTGACCGACGACAAGATCGTGCACAGCCTCGACGCCTACAGCGTGGCCAAACGCGAGTTCCTGAAAACCTTCGAGGAGATCATCCTCAAACCCCGGGGCCTGGACTACAAGATCCAGTTCCCCGGACCCGCGGGCAACAACGCGGTCGAGGCCGCGCTCAAGCTGGCCCGCAAGTACACCGGTCGCGAGACCATCGTCAACTTCACCAACGGCTTCCACGGCATGACCCTGGGCGCCCTGGCCGTCACCGGCAACTCGATGAAGCGCGGCGGCGCGGGCGTGCCGCTGGGCCACGTCGCCACGATGCCGTTCGACAACTACCTGGACGGCAAGACGCCGGACTTCCTGTGGCTGCGCAGCCTGCTGGACGACAGCGGCAGCGGCCTGGACAAGCCCGCCGCCGTCATCGTCGAGACGATCCAGGGCGAGGGCGGCATCAACGCCGCCAGCGCCCAGTGGCTGCGCGAGCTCTCGGAGCTGTGCCGCGAGTACGACATCCTCATGATCGTCGACGACATCCAGATGGGCTGCGGCCGCACCGGCGACTTCTTCAGCTTCGAGGAGGCCGGGATCACCCCGGACATCGTCACGCTGTCCAAGTCCATCAGCGGTTACGGCCTGCCCATGGCCCTCACCCTGTTCAAGCGCGAGCTGGACGTGTGGGAGCCGGGCGAGCACAACGGCACCTTCCGCGGGTTCAACCCGGCCATGGTGACCGCCAGCGAGGCCCTGCGCCGCTACTGGAGCGACTCGGCCTTCGCCGACTCCGTCAAGGCCAAGGGCGACATGGTCGCCGCCCGCCTGGCCGAGATGGCCGCCGAGCACGCCGAGTTCGGCGCGCACGTGCGCGGCCGCGGCATGGCCCGGGGCTTGGCCTTCGAGCGGACCGACATCGCCAAGAGGGTCGCCGCCGAGTCCTTCGACCGGGGCCTGCTCCTGGAGACCTCCGGCCCCGAGGACGAGGTGGCCAAGCTCCTGCCGCCGCTCACGGCGAGCGAGGAGGAGCTCACCGCCGGTCTTGACATCATGGCTGACGCGGCCCGTGCCGCGGTCAAGGCGGCTCAGCCCGCCTAGGAAGTCTCCAGCCAGGGGACTCCACACCCACGTGGGTACGGGGCCGGGCGGCGACCCTCGGGACGTCGCCCGGCCCCGTACCCGTGCCGCATCACCACAGGAAGCGCTCAGAGCGCGTAGAGGGGGACACAGTGATCGTTCGCAGCATGGACGAGGTCAACGACACCGACGCCGACATCAAGACGGAGAACTGGCGCAGCCGTCGGATCGTCCTGGCCAAGGACAAGGTCGGCTTCTCCTTCCACGAGACCGTCCTGTACGCGGGCACCGAGTCGACCTTCTGGTACGCCAACCACGTCGAGCTCGTGCACTGCATCGAGGGCGAGGCCGAGCTGACCAACGAGGAGACCGGGGAGAAGCACACCATCACCCCCGGCACCCTCTACCTGCTCAACGGCCACGAGAGGCACACCGTCCGCCCGAAGACGGACTTCCGCGTGCTGTGCGTGTTCAACCCGCCCGTCACCGGGCGTGAGGTGCACGACGAGAACGGCGTCTACCCCCTCGTCGTCGAGGAAGACGCCTAAGGGCCGTCCCAGGACTGTCAGACCACGCGGGCGGGGGCCGATCGGCCCCCGCCCGTTCGCGTCGGGAAACGGGGGCGCCGGGGCGACGCCGGGGCGTCCGCGCGGTGTCGCGCGGATGGCGCCCCAGGGTGACGGGGGTTCGGACTCAGGGTCACGAGCACCAGGTGACCCGCCCTGAGCAGGCCAAAGGCCGGGTAACTCCGAGACTGCACGTGCATAACCAGTGCATAACGGACTAAACGGGTCCTGTTACTGCCGGTTCTGTCCGGGGAGGGAGACCCCCGTACTTATGCCGCCGCGCCCTGTCCCCGGGCGGCGGCCGCAGCCGCGGCCCTGGCGCCGCGGACCGCCCACACCAGGCATCCCGATCCGAATGCGCGGCACTGTCGTCCAGCCAGGCGAGAGCGCCGCCCCCCGTGAGTCTTTCGAGGAGCAGTCGTGAAGAAGCAGGTACCCGCAGTACGCAGAGGAGCCTGGGGCCGCCGTGACGCACTCCGACTGGGAGGCGTGGGGCTGGCCACCCTCGGCCTGGCCGCGTGCAGCCGCGTCGACGGCGGTGGCGGCGGGGAGGGGGAGGAGGGCGCCTCGACCCTGGACCGGCTGCGCGAACAGGGCTTCGTGGCCGTCGGCCTCGCCAACGAGATCCCCTTCGGCTTCGTCGACGACTCCGGCAACCCGGCCGGACAGTCCCCCGCCGTGGCCAAGGCCGTCTTCGAGGAGCTGGGCGTCCCCGAGATCCAGGCCTCCTCCGTGAACTGGGACGGGCTGATCCCCGGCCTGAACGCGAACCGCTTCGACGTCATCGCCGCCGGTGTGTTCATCACCCCCGAGCGCTGCGGGCAGGTCGCCTTCAGCGAGCCCACCGCGACCTCACCCGAGGCCTTCATGGTCGCGGAGGGCAACCCGCACGGCATCCAGCACTTCACGGACTTCGTCGACAACCCCGACCTCATGCTCGCGGTCCTCAACGGCTCGGTCGAGCAGAGCTACGCCGAGTACTTCGAGGTGCCCGAGAACCAGATGGAGCTCATCCCCAACCAGACCGCCGGCTACGAGCTGCTGGAGGCGGGGCGCGTCGACGCGATGTCCATGCTGAGCGTGTCCCACACCTACCTGCTCCAGGACCGGGGCGGCCCCTTCGAGGTCACCGAGGCGTTCTTCCCCGAGATCGACGGCCAGGAGGAGAAGGGCTGGGGAGGGCTGTGCTTCCGCCAGCAGGACACCCAGCTCCTGGAGGAGGTCAACCGGGTGATCGCCGAGTTCAAGGAGAGCGGACGCCTCCTGGAGCTGGGCGAGGAGTGGGGCTTCACCGAGGCCGACCTGCCCGACGACACGACCACCGCCGAACTCTGCGAGGGATGAACCCGCAGTGGACTTCCTGATCCAGCGACTGCCGCTCTACGCCGAGGGCGCATGGGTCACCATCCAGCTCACCCTCGGGGGCATCGCACTGGCCTTCGTCCTCGCCATGGTCTTCGGGATCATGGGGACGATCCGGCACTGGCTCCCCCGGGTCGTCGCCACGGTCTACGTGGAGGTGTTCCGGGGGATCGCCGCCCTGGTGCTGATGTTCTGGATGGCGTTCGCCCTGCCCCAGCTGACCGGTTACCAGCTGGCCGACAACTTCGCCGCGATCCTCGCCGTGGGCCTCAACCTGGGGGCCTACGGGGCCGAGGTCGTGCGCTCGTCCATCAACGCCGTGCCCAAGCCGCAGGTCGAGGCCACCGTCGCGCTGAACCTCTCCTGGTTCCAGCGGACGCGCCTGGTCGTGCTGCCCCAGGCCTGGGCCCAGATGCTGCCCACGTTCGGCAACCTCAACATCGAGTTGATGAAGGCCACCGCGGTGTCCTACCTCATCGGTGTGGCCGACCTGACGGCCGTGGCGCAGAACATGCGCCAGGCCACGGGTGAGACGGTGGTCGCCTTCATCGGCGCATTCGTCCTCTACTACCTGATCGCGCAGGTGCTCATCCTCGGCATGCGACTGCTCGAACGCCGCGCCAACCGCAAGCTGGGCCGCGCCGCGCCGGGCGGCGGAGGCCTGGCGTCCCTCCTGCGGCCCCCGGCCGTCGACGCGAAGGCGGGGGTGGCCAAGTGATGTTCTGGGACTTCGAGTGGACCTTCGAGGTCATGCCCGACCTGCTGGGCGGCCTGTGGGTGACCGTCCAGATCACCGTCCTGGGCTACCTGATCGCGCTGGTCCTGGGCCTGGCGATCGCCATCGCCCGCCGGACGCCGATCTTCGGCTCCGTCCTGCACGCGGTCATGGAGTTCATCCGGACGACCCCGCTGATCATCCAGCTGGTGTTCGTCTTCCTCCTGACCCCGGCCGACATCTCCGCGATGACCGTGGGCGTCGTCGTGATCGGCGTGCACTACGCGGCCTACACCGCCGAGGTCTACCGCTCGGGCATCGAGGGCGTGGCCAAGGGACAGTGGGAGGCGGCCCGGGCGCTGAGCCTGCCCACCAGCCGCACCTGGGGCGCCATCGTGCTGCCGCAGGCGATCCGCAAGGTCATCCCGGCGCTGGGCAACTACCTCATCGCGATGTTCAAGGACACGCCGCTGCTGCTGGCGATCAGTGTGCCCGAGTTGCTGACCGAGGCCCAGCAGGTCGGCAGCGCGGACTTCCGCATCGTCGAGGCCTACACCCTGGTCGGGATCCTGTTCCTCCTCGTGAGCATCCCGTCCGCCATCCTCATCCGACGACTGGAGCGACGCTATGCCGCCGTCTGACACCACCGTGAACGAAGAACCCCAGGGTGTCGGGAGCGGCTCCCAGGACCAGTCCCTGATCGTCTTCGACGACGTGGTGAAGCGCTTCGGCGACCTCACGGTGCTCGACCACCTGAACTTCTCCGTCGCCCCCGGCGAGCGGGTCACCCTCATCGGTCCGAGCGGTTCGGGCAAGACCACCATCCTGCGCCTGCTGATGACCCTGGAGAAGGTCACCGAGGGCGTCATCTGGGTGGGCGGCGAGCCCTTCAGCCACATGCGCAAGGGCCAGGGGCTGACCCGGGCGAACGAGTCCTACCTGCGCGCGCGCCGCAAGCGCATCGGCATGGTGTTCCAGCAGTTCAACCTGTTCCCGAACATGACCGTCCGGCAGAACATCACCGAGGCGCCCGTGCACGTGCTGGGCACCCCCAAGGGCGAGGCCAACGCCAAGGCCGAGGAACTGCTGGAGCTGGTCGGGCTCGGCGACAAGATCGACGCCCACCCGACCCAGCTCTCCGGCGGCCAGCAGCAGCGCGTGGCGATCGCCCGCGCGCTGGCCATGCAGCCGGAGATCCTGCTCCTGGACGAGGTCACCTCGGCCCTGGACCCGGAGCTGGTGGCCGGGGTCCTGGACGTGCTGCGCGAGATCGCCGAGACCACGGACATCACGATGCTGTGCGTGACGCACGAGATGGGCTTCGCGCGCGACGTCTCGCACCGGGTGCTCATGTTCGACCAGGGACAGATCGCCGAGGAGGGCACGCCGGAGCAGATCTTCGGCGACCCGAAGGAGGAGCGGACCAGATCCTTCCTCCGCTCGGTCCTGGACAACGGTTTCTGAAGGGCCTCCCGCGCCCGCGTACCGCCGGGGCCGCTCCTTGGGGAGCGGCCCCTCGGTGTGACGGGACATGTCGAGGCGAGTGACGACATACCGTAGTCATTAAGTAGCTTTTAGTTTCCCCTTGGGCAGAATGAGAGTTCTGAGACAGGGGGGACTCTTGTGACCATGGTGCGAAGATGGGGGCTCGTCTGGGGGGTACTGGTCGCCCTGCTGCTCGTCGCGGTCCCGATGCTCTCCCACCCCGTGCTGCGTTCCGACGTCCTCGACGACTCCCTGGTCCTCTTCCTGATCTCCTGGTCCCCGATGCTGATCGGCGGGATCCTGGCCTGGGCCATGGTCAGGGGCTTCGGCGCCCGCGAACAGCTGGACCGCCGCGTCGTCCAGGCGATGGACGGTCATCCCATCGTCCGCGAGCTGGGCTGGCTGGGGCTGTTCCTCACCGGCTTCGTGGTGTCCATGGCGCTGCTGTCGATGCTCTTCGCCACCTACGAGGCGGTGTTCGGCGCCGACCTGGCCATGTCCGAGGCGCTGGTCTCGCGCCTGCTGTTCCTGTTCACCCTGCCGCTGCTGGTCATGGACCGCTCCGGCATCACCCTGGACGGCAAGGGCACCGCCATGCCCGCGGTCGCCCTGAAGGTGTCCGAGCCCTGGCGCTGGCTCGGGATGGTCCCGATCGCCATCGCGCTGGTCCTGATCGGCTACCTGCTCATCCCGCGTCTGGGACTGCCGGGGCCCTCCCTCCAGCTGCTGGGCTACGTGCTCGCGTTCACCGTCATGGCGGTGTGCGAGGAGATCTTCTTCCGGGGGATGGTGCAGACCCGCCTGGAGATCCTCATGGGCCGTTGGGGAGGCATCGTCGTCACCTCGGTGGTCTTCGCCCTCACCTACGCCCTCATCCAGCCCTACGACGCGGTGTCCCAGCTGCCGGGGACCGACCTGGTGTACAACACCGGCCTGGCCCTGCTCACCTACGCCACGGCCAGCCTCCTCTACGGCTACCTGTGGACGTGCTTCCGCAACACGTGGATCCAGGTGGTGATGCGTGTCGGCATGTTCCTGATGCTCATGCCCCCCGACCTCCAGACCGGTGTCATGTGACCGGACCCGCCCAGCGGACGAACGGTAAAACCGGCGGTCAGGAGGAGGAAACCACGGCAGGAGCGGGCATAGGGCTACAGAGGGCCCACACCGGTCGTGTCGCGGTCATTTTCCCCTCACGGGGTTGTCACCTCGCGGTCATGGAAAAGGGGGAGTCTGCCCACTGTGAGCACGGAAACAGCGCCAACACCCGAGGGGCCCGCCGCCGGTACGCCCGAGCTTCCCGCCGACAGGTTCATGGACAGGGAGGAGGGGTGGCTCCGCTTCAACCAGCGCGTGCTCGAACTCGCCGAGGACGAGGACATCCCCCTCCTGGAACGCGCGCGGTTCCTGGCGATCTTCTCCAGCAACCTGGACGAGTTCTTCATGGTGCGCGTCGCCGGGCTCAAGCGCCGCCTGGCCACCGGTCTGGCCGTCGCCTCCTCCAGCGGGCACCACCCCCGCGTGCTGCTCGGGCGCGTCTCCCGGTTCACCCGCGAGCTCATGCTCCGCCAGGCCGCCTGCTTCCACGACAGCGTCGCGCCCGCCCTGCGCGAGGTCGGCATCCGCGTCGTGCGCTGGAGCGAACTGGAGACCGTCGAGCGCGAGAACCTGCGCGGCTACTTCCAGCGCTCCGTCTACCCGCTGGTGACGCCCTTCGCGGTCGACTCCGCGCACCCCTTCCCCTACATCTCCGGCCGCTCGCTCAACCTCGCGGTCGCCGTCCGCGACCCGCGCGACGGGCGCCGCATGTTCGCCCGGGTGAAGATCCCCAGCTCCCTGCCCCGCTTCATCGAGCTGGGCGACATCGAGGGCGGCCGGTTCGTCCCCGTCGAGGACATCGTCGCCGCCCACCTGCCCCAGCTCTTCGAGGGCATGCAGATCCTGGAGCACAACGCCTTCCGGGTCACCCGCAACGCCGACCTGGAGGTCGACGAGGACGAGACCGACGACCTCGTCACCTCCCTGGAGAACGAGCTGCTGCGCCGCCGCTTCGGCCCGCTCGTGCGCCTGGAGGTCGAACACGACATCAGCGACGAGGCCCTGGCCATACTCACCGAGGAGCTGGGCGCCGAGGAGGAGGAGATCTATCGGGTCCCCGGCCCGCTCAACCTCGCCGGACTGTCCCAGATCGCCGACACCGACCGCCCCGAGCTGCGCTACCCGCCCATGGTCCCCGTCGAGCCGCGCGCCCTGACCTCAGGCGACTTCTTCGCCGCCGTCCGCGAGCGCGAGATCCTCGTCCACCACCCCTACGAGTCCTTCGCCACCACCACCGAGCGCTTCCTGGCCCTGGCCGCCACCGACCCCGAGGTCGTGGCGATCAAGCAGACCCTGTACCGCACCAGCGGCGACTCGCCCATCGTGGAGTCCCTCATCGAGGCCGCCCGCGAGGGCAAGGAGGTCGTGGTCCTGGTCGAGATCAAGGCCCGCTTCGACGAGCAGAACAACATCCAGTGGGCCCGCAAGCTCGAACAGGCGGGCTGCCACGTCGTCTACGGCGTCATCGGCCTCAAGACCCACTGCAAGCTGTCCATGGTCGTCCGCCGCGACGACGACGGGCTGCTGCGCCGCTACTGCCACGTGGGCACCGGCAACTACAACCCGAGCACCGCCCGCATGTACGAGGACCTCGGCCTGTTCAGCGCCGACCCCGAGGTGGGCGAGGACGTCAGCGACCTGTTCAACAGCCTCACCGGTTTCTCCCGCAAGAAGCACTACCAGCGCCTGCTCGTGGCGCCCGCCGCCCTGCGCGAGAGCCTCCTCGAACAGATCGCCGTCGAGATCGACAACAGCCTCAAGGGCGAGCCCGCCCGCATCCGGATCAAGGTCAACTCCCTGGTCGACCTGGAGATCATCGACGCCCTGTACCGGGCCTCCCAGGCCGGAGTGAGCGTCGACCTGTGGGTGCGCGGCAGCTGCGTCCTGCGCGCCGGGGTGCCCGGCCTGTCCGACAACATCCGGGTGCGCAGCATCCTGGGCCGCTTCCTGGAGCACTCCCGCATCTTCGTCTTCGCCAACGGCTGGCGGCCCCAGGTGTGGATCGGCAGCGCCGACCTGATGCCCCGCAACCTCGACCGCCGGGTCGAGGCCCTGGTGCGCGTGGCCGACACCGAGCAGTGCCGCAGGCTGGTGCGCCTCATGGACCTGGCGATGGACGACGGCACCTCGTCCTGGCGGCTCGAACCCGACGGAACGTGGACCCGGTTCACCCGCGACGGCGACGGGCGCCCGCTCACCGACCTCCAGGACAGCCTGCGCGGCGACCGCCACCTGCGCGTGGTGGAGGGCGGTTGACTTCCTCTCCTGCCCGAAGGCGGGAGATTCCGGAACCACCTAGTGGTGGTTCGAGGCCAGGGCCTCGTCACGGGTCGCCCCGTGGCCTTCCTGCTTCGTCACCGGTCGCCCCGTCGGGGAGGAGTCCCGTTGAGGTCTCACACCAGCTCCGCAGGCAGATGCCGCCAGCCCGGCGGCCCTGAGGTTGTTCGCCGCGTTCACATCCCGGTCGTGAGTGATGCCGCACCCGGGGCACGTCCACTCGCGTACGTGCAGCGGCAGCGACTCGTGCACGTAGGCGCACCCGGGGGTCGAGCACGCCTTGGAGGAGGGGAGGAACCGGTCCACCACGACCAGGTCCCGCCCGTACTAGGCGCACTTGTACTCCAGCATGGTGCGCAGCTCACGCCAGGCCACATCCGAGATCGCCCGGGACAACCGACGGTTCCTGATCAGATTGCGTACGGTCAGGTCCTCGATCACGACCGCTTGGTTCTCGCGGACGAGTCGAGTAGTGAGTTTGTGCAGGAAGTCGCGCCTGCGGTCGGTGATGCGGGCGTGCACCCGCGCCACCCTGCGGCGGGCCCTGTCCCGGTTCGCGCTGCCCTTGGCCTTACGGGCCAGCGTCCGTTGGGCCCGGGCCAGCTTCGCCCGGTCACGCTGTTCGTGGCGGGGGTTGGCCACCTTCTCCCCCGTGGACAACGCCACCAGCGACGTCACACCCATGTCGACGCCGACCGCGTGGTGGTCGGCTGGGGCCGACGTGATGGTGTCCTCGCACAGGAGCGAGACGAACCAGCGCCCGGCGGCATCACGCGACACCGTCACGGTCGAAGGATGGGCGCCTTCGGGCAGGGGACGCGACCACACGATGTCCAGGGGTTCGGCCATCTTGGCCAAGGTCAGATGCCCGTCGCGGTAGCGGAACGCGCTCGCGGTGTACTCCGCCGAGGCGCGCGACTTCTTGCGCGACTTGAACCGCGGGTACTTCGTGCGCCGGTCGAAGAAGTTGCGAAAAGCGGTGTGCAGGTGGCGCAGCGTCTGTTGCAGCGGGACACAGGAGACCTCGGTGAGGAAGGACAGCTCCTCGGTCCTCTTCCAGGCGGTGAGTGCCGTGGAGGAGTCGGCGTAGGAGAGCCTCCGCTGGTCGGTGTGCCAGGCGGCGGTGCGTTCGGTCAGGGCGCGGTTGTAGACCAGGCGCACGCATCCGAACGTGCGCGACAGCTCGGCCGCCTGCGCATCGGTCGGATAGAAGCGGTACCGGAACGCCCGCTTCACGCTCTTCCTCGTCATGGAACACACCGTAGCGACCGCTCTGCGATCGCGTGAGCCGAATCCAACAGAAAGTCACGAGAAGGGAGAGGGCGTGTTCTTCCCGTTCTGAAGGGCGGGGTTTCCACGCCCAACAAACAGATGAGCACCATACCGAACGGGGGCGACGTGGAGGGATCGGTCGAGGGCGTCCGCGGATCCGGACCCCTGCGCGAGACGGCGGTCGGCGGCTACCTCGAACCCATCCGCGCGGCGGGCGCCCTGCTGTGGCGCGAGGGCCCGGGCGGCACCGAGATCGTCCTCGTCCGCAGACCCGACCGGGGCGACTGGTCCCTGCCCAAGGGCAAGCTCAAGAGCCGTGAGCACCCCGTGACCGGCGCGGTCCGCGAGGTGGTCGAGGAGACCGGCCTGACCCCCGTGCTGGGCCGCAGGCTCCCCCCGCAGCGCTACCTCAAGGACGGCTGGCCCAAGCAGGTGGAGTGGTGGGCGGCCACCACCGCCGACCCCGCGGCGGGGATCGACTACCCGCCCAACGAGGAGGTGGACCTGGTCGAGTGGGTGCCGGTGGACACGGCCCGCGAACGGCTCACCTACGACCACGACGTGCGGGTGGTCGACAACTTCCTGGCCGGACCCGCGACCACCTTCCCCGTCATCCTGCTGCGGCACCTGTCCGCGGGGGACAAGGGAGCCTGGACCGACGACGACATCCTGCGGCCCCTGGACGGGACCGGGCGCGCCGACGCCCTGGCCCTGGCCCGGGTGCTCAGCGCCTACGGGCGGCCCCGGGTGGTGACGTCGGCGGCGGCGCGGTGCACCGAGTCTCTGCTGCCCTACACGGTGGAGTACGACGTGCCGACGCGCACCGAACGCGCGTTCACGGTCCACACGCCCTCCGACGGGTCCTCCGGCGGCTCCCCGCACGGAGTGGAGGAGGCCCGCGAGGCGTTCGCGCGCGTCCTGGCGGAGGGAAGGCCGACCGTCGTGTGCACGCACGGCGAACTCGTCCCGCAGCTGATGGCCGAGGCGCTCACGCGGCTGGACGCGCCGTTCTCCCAGCAACTGGGACTGCGCAAGGGCTCCTTCTGGGTGGTGCACGTCACCGCGGAGGGCGGAGGGCTGGCGGCGGTGGAGCGGCACGCCGTCCGGGCCTGAACCCGGATCCGGCGGGGGTGCTCGGGACCGGGCCGCGCGGCGCTGCCATGATGCGGTCATGGCCAAACACAGGGTTACGCGGAGCGTCGTGGTCGACGCTTCCGCCAAGCAGATCTTCGACATCATCGCGGCGCCGGAGCGGCACGCCGAGTTCGACGGCTCGGACACCGTGCTCTCCAGCCTCTTCGGTCCGGAGCGGCTGGAGCGGGGCAGCGAGTTCGGCATGGACATGAGGATGTTCGGCGTCGGTTACCGGATCACCAACCGGGTGGTGGAGTACGAGGAGGACCGCCTCATCGCCTGGCGGCACTTCGGTCCGCACCGCTGGCGCTACGAGCTGGAGGAGCTGGCGGAGGGGGGCACCCGGGTCACGGAGACCTTCGACTACTCCAGGGGTCTTCCGGCCTTCTACGTCCTCATGGGGATGCCCGCCAAGAACGCGCGGAGCATCGAGCAGACCCTGGTGCGGCTCAAGGCCGCGGCGGAGTCGCGGGAGGACTGACCGCTGCACGGTCGGACGCTGACACGGCAGGCGCCGCCCGCGGGTCGGGGGCCGCGGGCGGCGCTGCGCTGAGGAGAGCGGGCCCGCCGCGTCGGCGCCGCGCGCCCGCTCCTGCGCGGGCGCGTCGGGCTCAACCGGTCGCGCGGACCCGGACGGGACGGCTAGCGCCGGTCGTGGTCCTTGTCCTCGTCGTCCTCGTAGTAGCCGTCCTTGTGGTCCTTGTCCTTGTGGTCCTTGTCCTTGTCGCCGTGGTCGTGGTCGTGGCCCTTGCGGTCGTCGTGGCCCTTGCGGTCGTCGTGGCCCTTGCGGTCGCCGTGGTCGCGGTCGTCCTTCTTGCGGTCGTCGTGGCCGTCGCGGTCGCCGTGGTCGCGGTCGTCGCTCTTGCGGTCGTGGCCCTCGCGGTCGTCCTTCTTGCGGTCGTCGTGGCCCTTGCGGTCGCCGTGGTCGTGTCCGTTGTCACCGTTGTCGTGGTGCCAACCGTGGTAGCCGTTGTGCTCCTCATCCGCGACGGCGGGGGAGGAGGCGCCGATGACGGCACCGGCGGTCAGGGCCATAAGGGCGAGTCCAGCGATACGCTTCACAATAATCCTTGCTTTGAGTAGCCAGAAAATCACTGCCAGTGATGAATGTAAGCTGGCGACCCTCGTTTGGCCAGTTCATCGGCGCGGGGAAGTCACATTGATCTCGGGGAACGCTCGGATTCCACGACAGAACACGGAACGTCCCCACATGCCCTAAAGTTCGGCAAGGGCCCCTGTTCCACGCGTCTCCCGGCAACCGCGGCGCGCACCGGTGGGCCCGTGCACGATCGGGTCGAACCAGAGTCGGGGGCACACGTGGGAACAACCTTGGGCGACGTCTGGCAGGAAGTGCTGTCGGTCCAGCCCGAACCGGAGCGGTGGATCGTCGTCACCGCGGCGGTGCTGGCCCTGGCGGCCGTGCTGCTCGGCCCGCCCTGGCGGATCGGGCGCAACGTCGTCACCATCGCCCACGAGGGCGGGCACGCCCTGGTCGCCCTGCTCAGCGGCCGTCAGCTCACCGGGATCCGCCTGCACTCGGACACCTCCGGGGTCACCGTCTCCCGGGGAAAGCCGACCGGTGTCGGCATGGTCCTGACCGTCTTCGCGGGCTACGTCGCCTCGTCGGTCATCGGCCTGCTCGGCATCCTCATGCTCATGTCGGACCGCATCACCGCCCTGCTGTGGCTGAGCATCGTCGTGCTCGCCGCCATGCTCCTGATGATCCGCAACGTCTACGGCGTGGTGTCGATCGTGGTGACCGGCGCGGTGGTGTTCGGGGTCAGCTGGTTCACCCCGCCGGAGGTGCAGGCGGCCTTCGCCTACCTGTTCATCTGGTTCCTGCTCTTCGCGGGCGTGCGGCCGGTGATCGAGCTCCAGGCCCAGCGCGGGCGCAACCCCTCACCGCACTCCGACGCCGACCAGCTGGCCCGGCTCACCGGCGTGCCGGGAACCCTGTGGGTCGTGGTCTTCTTCCTGGTCAACGCCGCGGTGACCGGCCTCGGAGTCTGGCTGCTGCTCTTCTAGGCCGGGTGCCCGCCGGACGTGTGCCGACGGGCCCGCCGTCCCGAACACGACGGACCCGAACACGACGAAGGGGCGCGACCGTGGTGGTCGCGCCCCTCGCGCGTGCTGTGACCGTGTCTGCTGTGACCGTGCTTGCTGTGAACCTGTGTCCCGGGAGGCTGTCCGGGGGCGGGTGGTACCGACGGGCACGGGCGCTACGCGCGCGGCGCCGTGAGCGCCTCCGAGACCGTCGCGAAGACGGGGATGCGCGTGTCGAGCGAGGTCACCCGCAGGGTCTGGAGCACCCGGTGGATGGGGGAGGCGATGGCCAGGACCGCCTTCTGCTCCTTGGCCGCCTTGTGCGCGCGAATCAGGACGCGCAGACCGCTGGAGTCGATGAACCGCAGGTCGGCGCAGTCCAGGACCACACGGCCGAAGGGCTGCGTGGTCAGAGCCTCGGTCACCGCCTCCTGGAAGCGGTGCTCGGTGGCCATGTCGATCTCCCCGTCCAACGCCAGAACCCGTCCGGCGTCGTGCAGGGTGGAGGAGATGTTCAGGTCGGGCATGGCGACTCCGGCGTATTCGGGCCTCGCCCGACGGGTCGGCGCGGTGGGCCGCACGCGGCTCCACGAGCGCGTGCCGACCGGGACGTTGGTCGTGTTACCGCGGTGGCCAAGCTGATGGTTCATCAAGTTCCTTGCGTGATGCCCCCGAGCGGGGGTGAAACGCCCTTCTCGCCTGGGTCTGCCGGACAGGTCCGCGTGAAGCGGGGTCATCGGGCAAACGTACGGACCCGGACCGGAAGTTCCTGCGTGTCCGTGCCCTGCGATGGAGGCGGCGGAGACGGACGGTGCGCCGGTGGGCGCCGAGTCGCTGCCTCGGGCCACTCCCGCCCTCGGCAACTGTGCAAACCAGCCCGCGGGGGCGGGCATTCCCCGCCGGTGCGGCGGGGGTGGCCGTCGGACGGCGGTGCCTGGCCTCTTCCGAACGGTCGATCGGGCCGACTCTGCGCCCGGCGAAGCACCGGGTGTCTCCCAGGAGAAGCCGCCCAGCCACGGACTTTACCACAGCACCGTGGCCGATTCGTGACGTGAGCGACGCAAGGTCGTGCTCGCGTCCTTTGCTCCCCGTGTGCTTTATGAGGTATGCATCACATGCACTGGGCGTTCTCGACGGGTTCGGGGTCGGATGTCCGGTCCTCGTCCCTCTGCTGGAGGGCCCACACGCACGCCGACAGTGTGAGCGGTACCACCACCGTCAGCGCGATCGCCGGGATCGCCACCCCCGAGTCGTTGACCGCGAAGCCCACCAGCGCGGTCACCAGGGAGCCGGTCAGCCCCGCCCGCAGCGTCGGCGCGTACTCGTAGGCCACCTGGAGCGCGCCGATCCGCCAGTGGGTCGGCCGGTGCAGCATCACGAACAGGAACACCAGCGCGCACGCCGCCAGCAGGGTCAGCTGCCAGTTGCCCAGGGTCCCCAGCATCGCGCTCAGCTTGCGGGCCACCACCGCACCCGCCTCGCCGCTGACGACCTGGGCGGCGAACGCTCCGAGGTGGCTGCGGTCCTCCTGCGGGCGCAGGTAGTCCAGCCACGAGATCAGCGAGATCGCCGTCACCGTCACCAGGGCCACCACGGCCAGGCGCACCGCCGTCACGCGTACCCCGGCGATCATCATCGTCGTCACCGCCAGGCCGGGGATGAGCGCGATCACTCCGCCGAAGTCGGTGCCCAAGCCCGGCCAGCCCACGATCAGCACCGTCGCCGCCCCGACGACCAGGGTCACCGCCACGGCGGAGCGGCGCCAGCCCCGCGAGACCAGCTCGTGGGAGATCCCCGCGACCGTCATCAGCATGCCGGTCGCGAACGTCGCGAACGCGATGTTGCCGACCCCGTAGAACCGGCCCGCCACGATCGGCGAGTACCCCGTGGGCGAGTTCATCTGGAGGTAGGCGCCGAAGCACAGGTCCAGGAAGAGCACCGCCGTGGTCGCGCCCGCGACCACCGTCATCGGTCCCAGGGCGGTGCGCCGCCACGGCCCCGCCATGGCCAGCGCCACCACCAGGGCGTCCGCGGCCAGGACGCACACCAGCAGCGACATCAGCGGAGTGGACGAGGCCCACCACGGGATGAGGTTGGCCAGGTAGCTGGCCACCGGGAAGGCCGCCCCGGCCAGTGCCACCGCCCGCGTCAGCGTCAGCACGCGCGCGCGTTTGCCGCGCTGCCGGTTGGAGTAGCGGTGCAGCGTGTAGGCCGCCGCCGCGTAGATGAGCAGCTGGAAGGCGACCAGGCCGCTGAAGAAGCCCGGGACGGCGGCGCCCACCACCACCGCGGCGGTGTTGAACTCCACCAGCCGCCCGACGGCCTCGTCGGTCCGCGGCGGCCGGTCGGCCAGGTGCCAGGCTCGACCGCTGGTCGGCTCGGTGGCCCGCATCCCCAGGGCGGTCAGGACGGTCGGCGTGGTGTCGGTGAGCACCACCAATCCGGCCCGGCGGGTCGAGTCCGAGGCCAGGAAGGCCCCCTCCCCGGTGAACCCCGTCTCCGCGACCTCCCCGGACACGGCCACCGTGAGCTGGGAGGGCCCGGTGTCCATGGAGACGCCGACCACCATCAGCGACGAGCCGACCGGCAGTACGCGCTCCAGCGTCCGCAGCCGCTCGTCCATGGCGGCCAGCGCCTTGTCGCGCTCCCACTCGGGGACGTCGTCGGGGTTGGGCTCGGGCGGACCCCCGGCCTCCCCGTCCGCCTCCTCGTCCTCGTCGGCGGCCTCACCGACCGGTTCCTGCGCGGCCTCCCGGGCCTCCTCGTCGGTGATCGGCGGATCAGGGTAGTCGGGGTAGAGGCGGGTGAGCCCGGCCAGCTCGACCGCCGCGAGGGAGACCCCCTCCAGGCGGTCGGTGGTCAGCTCGCGCACGTCGTCGACGTAGTGGTCCACCCGCCCGGAGGCGTCGGCCACGCCCAGGGCGGCGCCGTGGCCGACGGCGAGCGTGGTCCCGCCCTCCTCGTGCACGGTCTGCCCGAGCAGTCCCACGGGCGCGTGGAAGGAGGTCCTCGCGTTCTGGCTGACGTAGGCGCCGAAACCCGGGACGACCGCGCCCGAGCCGGTGCGCTCGGGCTCCGGGGCGGCCTCGCACACCGTGAAGCGCTCCCGGATGGACAGGGCGCGCTGCCCGGCCGACACCGACAGCCAGCCGTCGGTGGGACAGGTGCGCGAGGTGGCCGTGCGGATCGACACGTTGCCGATCGAGCCCTCCTCGGCCATTCCCCACAGGGTCGGTGTGGTCTCGGGAGTAACGTCCTGCCACAGCAGGCCCGGCACCCCCACGAGCACCACGGGTCCCTCGCGCTGCCCGGCCGGCCCCTCGGGACCGGACAGGGCCTCGGTTTCGGCGGGAACCGCGGCGGACGCGGCGGGCGCGGTGCACAGCAGCACCGCCGCGGACAGCAGCAGGGCACCCAGACGCACTCCCCAGTGCGCCCCCGGTGTGACGAGCCGTTGTGGCATGGCGGACCCCCCGTCGCGCGCTCAGCCGGACTGGTCGCTCACCCTAGCCACTCTCCGCGCCGCGTAGGGGGATCCGCGGGGCCCGGCGCGTGGGGAGGGTGACGTGTGACGGTGTGCGCGAAAGCGCTCCGGCCTGGGGAGGGGCGGTGCGCGGACGGGGTTTCGGTCAGGGGGTGATGCCCCACTGCTGGAGGGTCTTCGCGGTGTCGGGCTGTTCGGCGCCCCGGGTGACCCCGCCCGGGGTGCGGTTGAAGCGCGGCGCCGGGCCCGACAGGATCCGGTCGCCGTCGCGCACGAGCGAGCCGCGGGCGCGCACGTGCGGGTGGTCGGGTGCCTCCTCCAGGGACAGGACGGGCATCACGCAGGCGTCGGCGCCCCCGAACACCTCACCCCACGCGTCGCGGGTGCGAGTGCGCAGGACCTCGGCGAACCGCTCGCGCAGCCGGGGCCAGCCCTCCCGGTCCCACTGGTCGGGCAGGTCCTCCCCGGCCAGGCCGACGCCCTCCAGGAACGCGGCGTAGAACTGGGGCTCGATACAACCGACCGACACGTGGCGGCCGTCGGCGCACTCGTAGACGTCGTACCAGGGGGCGCCGGTGTCCAGGTAGTTGGTGCCGCGCTCGTCGCTCCAGGAGCCGCGCGCGCGGTCCTCGTGCAGCATCGACATCAGCAGCGCGCTGCCGTCCACCATCGCGGCGTCCACGACCTGGCCGCGGCCGGAGGACTGGCGCTCGACCAGCGCGCCGAGGACACCGGTGACCGCGAACATGGTGCCCCCGGCGAAGTCGCCCAGGAGGTTGACCGGGGGGACCGGCGGGCCGCCCGCGCGCCCGATGGCGTGCAGGGCTCCGTTCACGGAGATGTAGTTCATGTCGTGCCCGGCGGTGCGGGCGAGCGGTCCGTCCTGGCCCCAGCCGGTGACCCGCGCGTAGACCAGGCGCGGGTTGGTCTCCAGGCAGGCCTCGGGACCCAGGCCCAGGCGCTCCATGACCCCCGGCCGGAAGCCCTCCAGGAGCACGTCGGCGCGGGAGACCAGGTCGCGGGCGAGCTCGAGCCCCTCCTCGGACTTGAGGTCCGCGGGGAGGACGGTGCGCCCCTCGCTCATGTGGGGCCCGCCCGCGCCGGCGTTCATCGCGTCGGCGGCCGCGGGGCGGTCGAGGCGGATGACGCTGGCGCCCAGGTCGGCGAGGAGCATCCCGGCCATCGGCGCCGGGCCGATCCCGGTGAACTCGACGACGCGGATTCCGTTCAGGGGTCCCATGGGGAGGTCTCCAAGGCGGTAGAGGGGAGCGCGCGCGACCAGAACGGCGCTCGGTTCATTGTGCAGTCTCCGCTTCCGCCGCGCCACGGCGGCACCCCACGGCGCTTCGGCGGAGAGGAGAACGGAAGTACGGGAAAGGGGCCGAAAGGGGAATGCGGGTGCGGAAATCCGCGAGTCGCTCCACCTTTTTCGGTCAGATACAAAAGCGCTCCGACAAGGGGTGTTAATGTGTCGGTGTTCGCTGGGAGAAGAGCCGGTTTCCGGCTCCGGAAAAAAAGTTCCGTCACCTCGCCGCCAGCGACAGCGCACCGGAGCGCACCCGTGCCGGACAGAGCACGGGAAAACCGTACCGACCTTTCCGAAAAGGACGAATCCGCCATGTCCAGCACCCCGGAGACCAACACCTTGGGGAAAGGCCCCCGCCGCGTCGGAGGGCGGCGGCGCGCCCGGCGGCACCTCCCGCTCCCGGTCGCGGCCGCCGCCCTCGCCGGGATCCTCGCCGCCACCGCCGGGGGCACCGCCTTCGCCATGGGCGAGAGCGTCGTCCTGGACACCGACGGCCGCGAGCGCACCGTGCACACCTTCGGCGGCACCGTCCAGGACGTGCTCGACTCGGCCGGGGTCACCCTGGAGGAGGGCGCCGCCGTCGCCCCGGAGCCCGACACCGCGATCGGCTCCGGCGACCGCGTGCTGGTGCGCTCCGCGCGCGAGCTCACCGTCGAGCTCGACGGCCACGAGTTCTCCCGCAGCGTCAACGCCCTCACCCTCGGCGAGGCGCTCCGCCAGATCGGCTTCGACCCCGAGGGGGTCGAGCTCTCCGCCGGGCCCGCGACCCCCGTCCCCGCGGAGGGACTCACCGTCACCGCCGAGCGCGCCCCGCGCATGGTGGTCATGTACGACACCGTGCGCACCGAGACCCGCACCACCGGGGAGACCGTCGCCGACGTGCTGGAGGCCGCCGGAGTGGTCCCCGGCGAACACGACGTCGTCACCCCCGCACCCGACGAACCGGCCGTGCCCGACATGGTGGTCGAGATCCTCCCCGTGCTCGGCGAACCCGTCACGGAGGAGGCCGTCATCGAGGCCGAGACCGTGGAGGAGAACAACCCTGACCTGCCGGAGGGCGAGCGCAGCGTCGTGGTCGAGCCCGAGGACGGACTCAGGGAGGTCACCACCGCCACCGTCCTGCGCGGTGGGAAGGAGGTCGAGCACACACTCCGGGAGGAGGTCGTGGCCGAGCCGGTCGAGGGGCTCGTGGAGGTCGGCACCGGAGCCGCCGGGGACGACGCGCCCCCGGCGGGAGCGGCGGGCCTGAACTGGCAGGCCCTGGCCCGGTGTGAGTCCGGCGGCGACCCCGGCGCGGTCAACTCCGCCGGGGGCTACTACGGCCTCTACCAGTTCAGCACCACGACCTGGGCCTCCGTGGGCGGCGGCGGCCTGCCCTCCGACGCCAGCCCCGCCGAGCAGACCCGGCGCGCCCAGCAGCTCTACGACAGCGTCGGCGGTGACTGGCGGAGCCAGTGGCCCCACTGCGGCACGCACCTGTTCGACTGAGCGGAACCCGGCGCGGGACGACGATCGGAGAACCGCACGGAACACCGTCCGGATTCGCCGCACGCATCCGCCGCAAACGGGACGACGCGCGGGAGCTGGCAAGATGTGGGGGTGACACAGACACCCGCACCCGACGACCGCTCCCGCCTGCTCACCCCCGCCGACGTGCGGACACTGGCGGCGCGGTTCGGTATCCGGCCCACCAAGACCCTGGGCCAGAACTTCGTCATCGACCACGGCACCGTCCGCCGCATCGTGCGGGTCGCGGGGGTCACCGAGGAGGACGCCGTCGTCGAGGTCGGCCCGGGCCTGGGCTCGCTCACCCTGGCGCTCCTCCCGCACGTGCGCCACGTGACCGCCGTGGAGATCGACCCGGCACTGGCCGAGGCCCTGCCGGGCACCGTCGCCGACCACGCGCCCGACCTCGCCGACCGGCTCACCGTCGTCCACGGCGACGCCATGCGCGTGACCGGGCTGCCCGGTCCCGAGCCCACGGCGCTGGTGGCCAACCTGCCCTACAACGTGTCCGTCCCGGTCCTGCTGCACCTGTTGGAGCTGCTGCCCAGCCTGCGGCGGGTGCTGGTCATGGTGCAGGCCGAGGTCGCCGACCGCGTCACCGCCTCCCCGGGCGGCCGCGTCTACGGGGTGCCCTCGGCCAAGGTCGCCTGGTACGCCGGGGCCCGCCGCGCGGGATCGGTCGGCCGTAACGTGTTCTGGCCCGCACCCAACGTCGACTCCGGTCTGGTCGAACTCATCCGCCGTCCGCAGCCCGCCACCACGGCGAGCCGCGAGGAGGTCTTCCGGGTGATCGACGCCGCCTTCGCGCAGCGCCGCAAGACCCTGCGCGCCGCCCTGGCCGGGTGGGCCGGTTCGCCTCCCGCGGCCGAGACCGCTCTGCGCGCGGCGGGCGTGGACCCCTCGGCCCGGGGCGAGTCGCTGGACGTGACGGCGTTCGCGGCCATCGCCGAGCAGCGCCCGCGGGCCTGAGCCCTGGCGGGCCGGGCCCGACCCAGGCGGCCGGACAAGCCGCGGGGCGCCTCCCCGTCCCGGTCGGCGCCCCGCGTTTCCCGCGTCCCCAGCGGGTCCCTGTGTTTTCCGTTGTGGCTCTCGTAACCCCCGCGTCCGGGGGCGTGTCCGTCACTCCAGGGTGTCGGAACGGCTCTCCGTGGGGGGCCGTTGGCGCCGGGGCCGGGTGAGCACGCGGGCCGTCCCGGCCGCGCCCAGGCCCGCCAACAGCACCGGCAGCACCCACAGGACGTTGAACTCCCAGTCGCCCGTGCCGCGCATGACGAACCCGACCGCCAGGCCGAGGAACAGCAGGCCCGCGACCAGCGAGCCCCAGTCAGTCCTACGCTCCGCCACGCTTCACCTCCACAACCCCGACCAGTGAGTCGGTGCGCACGTTGATCCGCGGGGCCCCGGCCCCGTCGCCGCCTCGCGCCCCCTCGTCCCGCGCCCCGGCGTCCGCCGCGGCCTCGTGGACCTCCTCGTAGTTCAACGAGACTCCGAACATGCCGTCCCGCCCGTCCTCCGGGCTGAATTCCACGGCCCCCAGGCCGATCTCCGAGTGCACCGCGACCTCCGCGTCCTCGGGCAGGACCAGCTCCACGCGGCCCGCCCCCATCCGCAGCGACACGTCGACGGTCCCGCCGGGCTCCAGGTCCTCCAGTCCGGTCAGGTCCAGGGTCCCCGAGCCCACGGTGAGCCGGTGGTCGCCGGACTCGGCCGCGGCCACCGTGGTCGGCCGCCACGTCTCGTCGCCGATCCGCACCCGGGTCAGATCGGTCACCGACGCCAGCACCAGCAGCAGAACGGCCGCCGCACCCATCGGGAGCAGCCCCCGCGGACTGCCAGCCCAGGCGCCGACCAGCGCGTACACGCCTATCACCGCCAGGGACCCGGCCAGGAAGAACACGCCGGTCTCCGGCCCGAGCAGCAGGTCGGCCGTCCGCCCGCTCCACAGCGAGGACGACCAGCCGAACTCCAGCACCGGCACCAGGACCGCCCCGGCCACGA
Organism: Nocardiopsis synnemataformans; assembly: GCF_965343085.1. Classification (NCBI taxonomy): domain Bacteria; kingdom Bacillati; phylum Actinomycetota; class Actinomycetes; order Streptosporangiales; family Nocardiopsidaceae; genus Nocardiopsis; species Nocardiopsis synnemataformans. The sequence goes on from NZ_CBDRFA010000031.1 coordinate 72,526, forward strand.
TCGTCCACAGGGCCAGGGAGGCCAGCGGCAGGCGCCTGCCCTTCGTGAGGGACCGTTCGTCCTCCGCCTCCCGCGCGCTGGTGGACCCTCCCGCCTCGCCGGAACGCTCCTCCTCACCTTCGTCCTCGTCCCCGGTCTCCCCGGAGTCCCGTGCGGCGGTGCGCTCCGACACCACTGCCAGGTCCACCGGCCCCTGCGGCGCGGACGCCCACGGCTGGGCCGGGTTGTAGTAGGTCGAGGTCGGCTCCGGGGACGGCGTCGCGGGCGGCGGATCCGTGGTCCGCAGGTCCTCGCGCAGCTCGGTGAACGCCCTCCGAAGGTCCACGCCCCGGTTGCGCGCGGCCAGCAGCCCCAGCACCAGGGGTACCGCCAGCACCAGCGTCGACCACCCCAGTCCGCCGACCAGGCTGAACGTCGTCGCGACCGCCAACCCCACCGCGAGCAGCTTGGGCACCGTCCGCGGCGGGATACTGCGGTTGAGCATCTGCTCGAACGTCGCCGGGACGCCCTGGGCGTCGCGCATGAGCATCCACGCGGCGATGTAGAGCAGCAGACCCGCCGCCCCGGCGAACGAGGTCAGCACGAAGGCCGCACGCCACACCACCGGGTCGACCCCGGTGTACCGGCCCAGGCCCGCGCACACACCGGCCAGGACCCGGTCCTCGTCCCCCTTGCGCAGCTCGCGCACGGAGGCCCCGGCGTCCGCCTCCGCCGTACCGGAAGCGGACGCGGCCGGGGCACCCTCCGGCACCGGGTCGTCAGTCATGGTCACTCACCGCGCTCTCCTCACCCACCCATGGTCACCCGTCACCGTCCACCAGCACATCCGGGACGACCCTGAACCCACCCTGACGGGAGCCCGGCCAGGACCAGGGGCGCGCCCCCGATGTCCGGTCCGCACCGGAGGGGGCATCCTGGACAGCACAGGACCCACGAACGCGGCGGGCGCGTACATCCTCCCCGCCGCACGGACGAAAGCGGTGATCGGGCGGTGGCAGCAACGGCCGCGGACACCCCGCGGCTCACCCGCGCGGTCAGGGGCAGGCTCCTCGGCGGTGTCGCCGCAGGGCTCGCCCGCCACCTGGGCCTGGACCCGGTGGTGGTCCGCCTCGCCTTCATGGCGCTGTCCGTGGGCGGCATCGGCATCGCCGTCTACGCCGCCCTGTACTTCTTCGTCCCCAACGACTCCTCGGAGGAGGAGACCGCCGAGCCCGAGAGCCGCCGCAGGGGCCGCGACCTCTCCCAGCTCGTCGCCTACGTCGGCCTCGCCGCCGGACTCGGCCTCCTGTTCCTGCTCTTCGGCGGCGTCTTCGACCCGCTGCTGTGGTTCGTGGTCTTCGGCGCCCTCGGCGGCATCATCCTCTGGCAGCAGGCCAACCCGTCCCAGCGCGACCAGTGGATGACCAGCACCGTCAGCCGCTCCTCGCCCAAGGGGATCATGCGCGCGGTCGCCGGCGTGCTGCTCGTCGTCGTCGGCGCCATCGGCTTCCTCGTCTTCCAGGAGCAGCTCCAGAACGCCCGCGCCGGCCTGACCTTCGCCTTCACCGTGCTCGCGGGCATCGCGCTCATCGTGGCCCCCTGGATCATCGGGCTGGTCCGCGAACGCGACCAGGAGCGCCGCGAGCGCATCCGCAACGCCGAGCGCGCCGAACTCGCCGCCCACATCCACGACTCCGTCCTGCACACCCTGACCCTCATCCAGCGCCGGGCCGAGGACCCCCGCGAGGTGCAGCGCCTCGCCCGCGTCCAGGAGCGCGCCCTGCGCAGCTGGCTCTACCAGCGGCCCGCCGACGCCGACACCACCGTCTCGCCCGCGCTCGAACGCGTCGCCGCCGAGGTCGAGGAGGAGCACGGGGTCCCCATCGAGGTGGTGTGCGTGGGCGACCGCCCCATGGACGACGCGCTGGCCGCCATGCTCCGCGCCGCCCGCGAGGCCATGGTCAACGCCTCCAAGTACGCCGGGACGGACAGCATCTCGGTGTTCGGAGAGGTCGACCAGGAGGAGGTGCTGGTGTTCGTCCGCGACCGCGGCGCCGGGTTCGACATGGACGCCGTCCCCGAGGACCGCATGGGCGTGCGCGGCTCCATCCTGGGCAGGATGGAGCGCCACGGCGGCTCCGCGCGCATCCGCACCGGTCCCGGCGAGGGCACCGAGGTGCAGCTGCGCATGCCGCGCGTCCCCGACCTGTAGGGCACGGACCGGGCGGAGGGTACGGACGGTTTCGTTCGCCTACCGCGACCGAAGCCGGGACCGGAGGGCGGCCGAAAGCGGACAGCTCCCGACGGGGGTGCCCCCGTCCGCCCCGGCGTGGGTAGAGTCCACGGTGTGGCAGACGAGAGCACGACCTTCAGTGGCGGTGACGCGGTCCCCCGCGTCGTGATCGTGGACGACCACCGGCTGTTCCGCAGCGGTGTGCGCGGTGAGCTCGGCGACGCAGTGAACGTGGTCGGCGAGGCCGGCGACGTCGACAGCGCCGTGCACGTCATCGGCGAGAAGCAGCCCGACCTCGTCCTGCTGGACGTCCACCTGCCCGGGGGCGGCGGTGTGGAGGTGCTGCGCCGCGTCCTGGCCCAGCACCCCCAGATCCGCTTCCTGGCCCTGTCGGTCTCCGACGCCGCAGAGGACGTCATCGGCGTGGTGCGCGGCGGCGCCCGCGGCTACGTCACCAAGACCATCTCCGGCAGGGAGCTGGCCGACGCCATCGTGCGCGTGGCCGACGGCGACGCGGTCTTCTCCCCGCGCCTGGCCGGGTTCGTGCTGGACGCCTTCTCCGCGACCGACGCCCCGCCGGTGGACCCCGAGCTGGACCGGCTCACCCAGCGCGAGCGCGAGGTCCTGCGCCACATCGCGCGCGGCTATGCCTACAAGGAAGTGGCCAAGGAGCTGTTCATCTCCGTCAAGACCGTGGAGACGCACGTGTCCTCGGTGCTGCGCAAGCTCCAGCTGTCCAACCGCCACGAGCTGAGCCGCTGGGCCACCGCCCGCAGGCTGGTCTGAGCCCGGCGCCGGACGCCACGGCCGTTGCCAGCCCGACGGCGGTGAGCGACGCGCTGAGGACCAGGGTCTGCACGAGGATCCCCGCGGCGAGGAACCCCCGGTGGGAGCCGCCACGGCCCGCCGTGCGCGGCCGGCCCGGTACGGGTCACCGGGCGGGCGCACCGCCGGACGCGCGGCGCGGGGCATGGCGAGGCCGGAGGTCCTGGGGACCCCCCCTTATCCATGGGACCACCGCCTGAGGGCGCGCCGCCACCCCCTCCCGCGACCTGTGGACAACCTGGGCGGACCGCTCAGCGCAGCGAGTCGAGCATTCGACCCAGGAACTCGGCCTCGGCCACACCCGTGACCACCCGCGCGGGGCGGCGGTCGTCGTCCCGCGGACGCGGGCGCAGGTCTGCCACGGTCATCCCCCGCGTCAGCGTCCCGGTCAGCTCCACCCGCACCGGGGCCTCGAAGGACTCCGTCACCAGGTGCGGGTCCACCAGCACCGCCGCGGCCAGCGGGTCGTGCATCGCGCACTGGCGGACCCCGAAGATCCCCGAGTAGAAGTCGGCGTAGAAGTCCAGGAACGCCGACGTGCGCGCGGCGCGCTCGCCCGCGACCGTCCCCAGCTCCGCCAGCCACTCGGTGGTGGCCACCGTCTTCATGGTGATGTCCAGCGCCACCAGGTCCAGGTCGAACCCGGCCGCGAACACCGCCTCCGCGGCCTCGGGGTCGTTGCTGATGTTGGCCTCGGCGTGCGAGGACACGTTGCCCGCCACGCGCACCGCGCCACCCATCACCACCAGGCGCCGCACCAGCCTCGGCAGCTCCGGCTCCAGGGCCAGCGCGATCGCCAGGTTCGTCAGCGGCCCCACGGCCAGCACGTCGATTTCGCCCGGGTTCTCACGGACCAGGCGCACCAGCAGCTCGGCCGCCGTCCCCGGCACTGGACGACCCGCGGGCTCGGGCAGCTCCACGTCCCCCAGGCCGTTGCCTCCGTGCACGTGCGCGGCCAGGCGCGGCGGCTGCACCAGCGGACGCGCGGCGCCCACCGCCACCGGGACGTCCGGGCGGCCGTACAGCTCCAGCAGCCGCAGCGCGTTGTCGGCCGTGACGTCCACGCTGTTGTTGCCGAAGACCGCCCCGACGCCGACGATCTCCACCTCGGGCCGAGCGGCCAGGTAGGCGAGCGCGACGGCGTCGTCGATCCCCGGGTCGCAGTCGACGAACACACGCATGCTCAAGGAAACTCCCTCTCAGAACACGAGGGCCCCCGACCGGAGGCCCCTACCGAAACAGCGTAAGACGCCGGTCAGGGCGCTTTTACCCGACAAAACGGGCCTGTGGGGGTCCGTCCCTGTGGACGGGGACGGCAGCGTCACCGGGCGGCCGTAACCTGGATGCCGTGTCCTCCCAAGAACAGCTTCTCGAAGGTCTGAACGGTCCCCAGCGCGACGCCGTCACCCACAGCGGCTCTCCGCTCCTGATCGTGGCGGGTGCCGGGTCCGGCAAGACCCGGGTCCTCACCCACCGCATCGCCCACCTCATGGCCGCACGCGGTGTCCGCCCGGGTGAGATCCTCGCCATCACCTTCACCAACAAGGCCGCCGCCGAGATGCGCGAGCGCATCCAGGCGCTGCTGGGCGTGCGCGCCGCCAACAGCATGTGGACGATGACCTTCCACTCCGCGTGCGTGCGCATCCTGCGCAGGGAGGCCGCCCGGCTCGGCTACCCGAGCAGCTTCACCATCTACGACTCCGCCGACTCCGCGCGCCTGATGCAGCTGGTGTGCAAGGAGATGGACCTGGACCCCAAGCGGTTCCCGCCCAAGGCCTTCTCCGCCCAGGTGTCCAACCTCAAGAACGAGCTGGTCGACTACGACACGTTCGCCGGGCAGGCCCAGACCGAGCAGGAGAAGAAGCTCGCCGAGGCGTACCAGCTCTACCAGCGCCGCCTGCACGAGGCGGGCGCGATGGACTTCGACGACCTGATCATGGTCACCGTCAACCTGTTCCAGATGTTCCCGGACGTCGCCGAGTACTACCGGCGCCGCTTCCGGCACGTCATGGTCGACGAGTACCAGGACACCAACCACGCCCAGTACGTGTTCATCCGCGAACTGGTCGGCGCGGCCGAGGGCTCCGACACCAGCGTGGTGCCGCCCGCGGAGCTGTGCGTGGTCGGCGACGCCGACCAGTCCATCTACGCGTTCCGCGGCGCCACCATCCGCAACATCCTGGAGTTCGAGCGCGACTTCTCCGACGCGCGCACCATCCTCCTGGAGCAGAACTACCGCTCCACCCAGACCATCCTGTCCGCGGCCAACGCGGTCATCGACCGCAACGAGGGCCGCCCGGCCAAGAACCTGTGGTCGGAGCAGGGCGACGGACCGGCCATCGTCGGCTACGTCGCCGACAACGAGCACGACGAGGCCGCCTTCGTGGTCGGCGAGATCGACAAGCTCACCGACGACAGGACGCTCACCCCGAGCCAGGTCGCGGTGTTCTACCGGACCAACGCCCAGTCCCGCGTGTTCGAGGACGTGTTCATCCGCACCGGGCTGCCCTACAAGATCGTCGGCGGCGTGCGCTTCTACGAGCGCAAGGAGATCCGCGACGTCCTCGCCTACCTGCGGGTCCTGGCCAACCCCGAGGACACCGTCAGCCTGCGGCGCATCCTCAACGTGCCAAGGCGGGGGATCGGGGCCCGGGCGGAGGAGTCGGTCGAGCTGTTCGCCGCCCGCGAGCGCATCTCCTTCTCCCGGGCGCTGCGCCGGGTGGACGAGATCCCCGGGATGGCCACCCGCTCGGTCAAGGCGGTGCTCAACTTCACCGCCCTGCTGGAGGAGCTGGAGAAGACCGTGCCGGAGGGCACGCCCGCGGAGATCGTCGAGGCGGTGCTGAGCAAGACCGGGTACCTGTCCGAGCTGGCCGAGTCCAAGGACCTCCAGGACGAGAGCCGGGTGGAGAACCTGGAGGAGTTCGTCGACGTCGCCCGCGAGTTCGAGCACACCTTCGCCGCGCTCCTGGAGGAGGAGCCCACGGAGGACGGGGAGGAGGCCGACGGGGCCGTCGACCCGGGAGCGCCGACACTGGTCGACTTCCTGGAGCGGATCTCCCTCGTCGCGGACACCGACCAGATCCCCGACGAGGACGACGAGGGCGGTGTGGTCACGCTGATGACCCTGCACGCGGCCAAGGGGCTGGAGTTCCCCGCGGTCTTCCTCACCGGGATGGAGGACGGGGTGTTCCCGCACACCCGCACACTCGGCGACAAGACGCAGCTGGAGGAGGAGCGCCGCCTGGCCTACGTGGGCCTGACCCGTGCGCAGCGCCTGCTGTACGTCAGCCGCGCCGCCGTGCGCAGTGCCTGGGGGACCCCCTCCTACAACCCCGCATCCCGTTTTCTGGACGAGATCCCCTCGTCCCTGGTCGACTGGCGCCGCGCCGAGTCCACCCTGGCCGCGCCGCCCAGCCGCAGCATCGGCGGCCGGAGTTCAGGGGGCTTCGGGGGCGGGGGCGGCTTCGGCGGCACCTTCGGCGGCTCCAGGGCGCGCGGGGGAGCGAAGGCGGCCAAGGAGGCGCCCACACTCAGCGTGGGGGACCTGGTCAACCACGACTCCTTCGGCATGGGCCGGGTGCAGCTGGTGGAGGGTACCGGGGACAGGACCAAGGCCCGCATCGACTTCGGCGCGGACATCGGCGAGAAGGACTTCCTGGTCAAGTACGCGCCGATCGAGAAGCTCTGAGGCCAAGATCCGGTGAACGTGTCCCGAGCACTCCGGGTCGGGGGTAGAGTTGGGGAAGACCGAGCGAGACGGACGCGGTTCCCGCGGACGGGCCGGTCGACCCCTTCCTCCGAACCACCGTTCCGAGCACTGCTTCGGACCGGCTAGGCTCGGAGGGCGCTTCCAGGGAAACCGGGACGGCGAAACGGGAAACGGGCTTTACCCCGACCAGGAACACCACAAACCGCCGATTTGGCGGGGT
>NZ_CBDRFA010000032.1:0-78639 GCF_965343085.1 Nocardiopsis synnemataformans
GAGACGGTCATGGCGCCCACCAACCACGTGTACCTGGACTACTACCAGGACGAGGAGACCGCGGCCGAGCCCCTCGCCTTCGGCGGCGGCTTCGTGCCGCTGTCCACGGCCTTCGACTTCGAACCGGTGCCCGCCGCGCTCGACGGGGAGGCGGCCCGGCGCGTCGTCGGCGCCGAGGCCCAGATGTGGACCGAGTACGTGGCCACCGAGGACCACACCGAGTACATGCTCTTCCCCCGCCTGTGCGCCTTCGCCGAGGCCGTCTGGCGCCAGCCGGGCGCGCGCGGCCACGACCGCGCCGACTTCCGCGCCCGGCTGCGCGTCCACCTGGAGCGCCTGGAGGCCCTCGGGGTCCGCTACCGGCCGCTCGACGGCAGGAACGACCCGTGACGTCCCCGGGACCGGGCCGCGGCTCAGGCCTGGATGACCTCGACCCCGGCCCTGGTGAAGCCGTCGACGACGCCAGGGTCCGCGTCCTTGTCGGTCACCAGGACGTCGATCCCGGTGACCGGCAGGATCCGGGCGAAGGCCCGCTGGCCGATCTTGTGGCTGTCCGCGGCCACGATGACCCGCTCGGCGCGCCGGGCGAGCAGCGTGTTGGCGGCGGCCTCGTCCTCGTCGAAGGCCATCGCGCCGCTGGAGACGCCCACGGCGTCGGCCCCGATCACGGCCACGTGGAGGGAGAGCGTCTCCAGGACCCGTTCGGCGAGCGGCCCCACCAGCTCGTAGGAGCGGGGGCGCACGACCCCGCCCACGACGACCACCTTGATGTGGGGGCGCACCAGCAGTTCGGTGGCGATGTTGAGCGCGCTGGTCACCACGGTCAGGCCGCGCCCGGGGTCGTCGCCGCGGAAGCTCTCGTGCAGGGCCAGGGCGCGCGCGACCTGGGTAGTCGTGGTGCCGCCGTTGAGGCCCACGACCGATCCCGGGGGGACCAGGTCCGCGATCGCCTGGGCGATGCGCTCCTTCTCCTCGGCGTGCCTGGCGGCCTTGTAGCTCAGCGGCAGGTCGTAGGAGACGGAGGAGGCGACGGCTCCGCCGCGCGTGCGGGTCAGGAGCTGCTGCTGCTCCAGGTGGTCGAGGTCGCGCCGGACGGTGGCCGGGGAGACCTCCAGGTGCTCCACCGCCTCGTCGACGGTGAGAGACCCGCGCTCGGAGAGCAGTTCGAGCACAGCCGTCAAACGCTGGTGGCGGTCCATGACGTCCCCCAAGGACAAACTGTTGATCCAATCTGACTGATAACCGACTATATCGATCAAAAGCAATCAGATTAACGATGCTTCGCGCGCGTCGTCGCACACCGCACGCAGAGAACGGGTCATGGGAGCACTTCTACCCGACCCGGGGGCGGGGGCGCACGGCGGGACACACCGCGAACGGGGCCGCGACGGGGGCGGGAAGCGACGTCCCGGCGTCCGGACGAGGGCGCGGGGCCGTTCCCACGACAGGTGCGAGGGGCCCCGCCGTCAGCAAGGGAGAGCATAGTTGAACACCCATGTCACCGCGGAGATCGCCAGCCAGCCGCAGTGCTGGCGGCGCGTCGCGGACGTGCTGGCGTCCGCCGCGCCCGCGCTGCCGCGGCCCGGAGAACGCACGGCCGTCGTCGGCTGCGGCACGTCCTGGTTCGTCGCGATGTCCTACGCCGCCCTGCGCGAGCGGGCCGGGCAGGGGCTGACCGACGTGTTCCCGGGGTCGGAGGTGCCGCCCGGCCGTTCCTACGACCGGATCGTGGCCATCAGCCGCTCCGGCACGACGACCGAGGTCACCGACCTGCTCAGGCGGTCCCGGGACGTCCCCACCACCGTGGTCACCGCCGTGCCCGGCTCACCGGTCACCGAGCTCGCCGACCTGAGCGTGGTACTGGACTTCGCCGACGAGAGGTCGGTGGTCCAGACCCGCTACGCCACGACGACGCTCGCCCTGCTGCGCGCACACCTGGGCCACGACGCCGAGAGCTTCGCCCGCGACGGCGAGCGGGCCCTGGAGGTCCCGCTCGACCCCCTGGTCCGCGCCGACCAGATCACGTTCCTCGGCCGGGGGTGGACGGTGGGCCTGGCGCACGAGGCGGCACTGAAGTCGCGCGAGGCGGCGCGGATGTGGACGGAGTCCTACCCGGCGATGGAGTACCGCCACGGCCCCCTCACCATCGCCGAGCCGGGGCGGCTCGTGTGGTCCTTCGGCGAGCCGCCCCCGGGCCTGGCCGCCGAGGTCGAGGCCACCGGCGCCGCCTTCCGCGCCAGCGACCTGGACCCGCTGGCCGACCTCGTCGTGGCGCAGCGGCTGGCCGTCGCCCTCGCCGAGCGGCGGCGGCTCGACGCGGACCGGCCCCGCAACCTCACCCGCTCGGTCGTCCTCGCGGACGAACCGACGTGAGCGCCGTCGTCGCCGTCGACGTCGGCGGGACCCTGACCAAGGCGGCCCTCGTGGACGCCGACCAAAGGGTGCTCCTCGCCCGCAGGACACCCACGCCCACGGGACCCCGCGTCGCCGAGGCCGTGATCGACACCGCCGCCGCCCTCGTCGGGGAACTGCGCGCCGCACCCGGGGGAGACCGGGTCGCGGCGGTCGGGGTGGTCGTCCCCGGCATCGTCGACGTCGGGCGCGGGGTGGCGGTGTGGTCGGAGAACCTCGTCTGGCGCGACGTGCCGGTACGCGACCGGCTCGCCGAGCGCTGCGGGCTGCCCGTGGCCCTGGGACACGACGTGGCCGCCGGTGGCCTGGCCGAACAGCGGCTCGGCGCGGCGCGCGGCCACGAGGACGCCGTCTTCGTCCCCGTCGGCACCGGCCTCTCGGCGGCCCTCCTCCTGGGCGGGCGGCCGCACACCGCGGGCGGCTTCGCGGGCGAGATGGGACACGTGGACGTGGGTCACGGAGGGCCGTGCGCCTGCGGTGCCACGGGGTGCCTGGAGGCGATCGCCTCGGCCGCCGCCATCGCCCGCCGCTACGCCGAGCGCACGGGTCGGCCGACCCGGGAGGCCCGTGACGTGGCGGACCTGCTCATGCGGGGCGACCCCGACGCCAGACGGGTGTGGGACGAGGCCGTGGACGCGCTGGCGCTCGGCTTCTCCTGGATCAGCGCCGTGATCGCTCCGCAGGTCATCGTCGTCGGCGGCGGTCTGGCCCGGTCCGGCGAACTGCTGCTCGCCCCGCTGCGCGAACGGCTCGACGCCCGCCTCACCTTCCACCGGCGCCCGGACGTGGTCCCCGCCGCGCTGGGTGACGAGGCCGGGTGCCTGGGCGCCGCGCTGCTGGCCCGGGAACGGCTGGATCACACGTGAACGGCACCGGCGCGCCCCGGGTGGTCCGGGCACGACCCCGGGCGGTCCGCGGCAGCGGGCCCTCGGCAACCGGGAGGCACACGTGATCGTCACCGTCACCGCCAACCCGGCCGTCGACGTCACCTACGAGGTCGACGCGCTCGTGCCGGGCCGTTCCCTGCGGGTCTCGCGCGTGTGGGAACGCCCGGGCGGCAAGGGCCTCAACGTGTCCCGGGTCCTGCGGGGGCTCGGCGAGCCGACGCTCGCGATCGCCCCCCTCGGCGGACCGACCGGCCGGTGGATCGCCCGCTCCCTGGCCGGGGACGGGCACCGCCTGCGAGCCGTGCCGATCGACGGCACGACCCGGCGCACCCTGACCGTCGTGGGCACCGAAACCACGGTCCTCAGCGAACCGGGTCCGCGGCTGCGCGCCGAGGAGCGGACCGCGCTGACGGAGGCGGTGCGCGACGCGCTGGCCGACGCCCGCGCGCTCGTGCTCTCCGGCAGCCTGCCCCCGGGCGCGCCGGGCGACCTGTACGCGGAGCTGGTGCGCGTCGCCGCGCGGGCGCGTGTGCCCGCCGTCGTCGACGCCGCGGGACCGGCGCTGCTGTCGGCGGCCGCGGCCGGGGCCGCGGTGGTCAAGCCGAACGCGGCCGAGCTGCGCGCCACCACGGGCGGGTGCGGCGCCGACGCCGCCCGCCAACTGCTGCGGGCCGGAGCCCGGAGCGTGGTCGTCTCGCTCGGGCACGAGGGACTGCTGGCGTTTCGCGGCGACCGGGGGTGGCGGGTGGGCGCGGTCCCGGGCATGACCGGCAACCCGACCGGCGCCGGGGACGCCGCGGCGGCGGCGATCGCCCTGGGCACGGCCGCCGCGGACCCCTGGCCCCGGACCCTCGCCCGCGCCGCCGCGCTCGGCGCCGCAGCCGTGCTCGCCCCCACCGCGGGAGAGGTCGACCTGGAGGCCTACCGCGCGTTCCTGCCCTCCGTCGAAGTCGAGGAGTACGCATGACACTCGTTGCGATCAACACACTGCTGGACCGGGCCGTCGCCCGACGCGGAGGTGTCGGCGCCTTCAACGTGATCCTGTTGGAGCACGTCGAGGCGCTGATCGCCGGAGCCGAGCGCGCCGGAGCCCCCGTCGTCCTCCAGATCAGCCAGAACTGCGTGCGCTACCACGGGGCGCTGGCCCCCCTCGCGCTGGCCACGCTCGCCGCCGCACGCAGGGCGGCCGTGCCGACCGCCGTCCACCTGGACCACGCCACCGACGTCCCGCTCGTGCACGAGGCGATCGACCTGGGCATCACCAGCGTCATGTTCGACGCCTCCGAGCTGGACTACGAGGACAACGTCGCGGCCACCCGCGCGGTGGTCGAGCACTGCCACGCCCGCGGCGTCGCGGTGGAGGCCGAACTCGGTGAGGTCGGCGGCAAGGACGGCGTCCACGCCCCCGGCGCGCGTACCCGGCCCGAGGAGGCGGCGGAGTTCGTCCGCGCGACCGGGGTGGACTCGCTGGCCGTCGCGGTCGGCACCTCGCACGCGATGCGCACCCGCGACGCCCTGGTCGACCACGAACTCATCGGCCGCCTGAGCCGGGCGGTCCCCGTGCCGCTGGTGCTGCACGGATCGTCGGGGGTCGCCGACGCCGACCTGGTCAAGGCAGTGGCCAGCGGCATGACCAAGGTCAACATCGCCACGCGGCTCAACGACGCCTTCTCCGGGGCGCTCCGCGACCGGCTCGACGAGCGGCCCGACCTGACCGATCCGCGCGCGTACCTGGCCCCCGGCCGTGACGCGCTGGCGGACGAGGCGCACACGCTGCTCCGCCTCCTGCGCGCCGGGTGAGGCCCTTCCCGCCGCTTCGCCACGCGTTTTTCCTTTCCTGATAAGAGGTTGCGGACCTGAACATTCTCGCGGGCGTTTTTCCGTGCCGCGATTTCCGGGACCGGCACTCAGGAAGGCCTCCCTGTTCCCCCGCTTTCCCGCGCCACCTGGAACAACCGAAGCCCTGGCGTCCCGGCGTTCTCGGCGTTCCCGTGTTTCCCGGTTTCCCGGGCTCGTGCGTTCCCGTCCGGCGTGTTTGGCTCCGCCTTGACCTGGAGGAGGTTTTGCCCCGGTCTTTCTCGGTAGTGGGTCAAGCCAAGGGCATGGCAAGAGAAATCGGATAATGGCCGACGGCCAGGAGATCCATGAGTCAGGACAGCAAGGACGACGGTTCCCCTCCGCGCGAGGAACGACGCAAGACGATGACGCAGCGTCTGCGCGAGGCCCAGGAGCAGTTCGAGGAAGTGACCGGACTGGAGGTCGAGGGCGTCTCCGGGTTCCAACGCTCCGGAGACGGTTGGGACCTGACCCTCGAGACGCTCGAACTGCGCCGGGTTCCGGACACGGTGAGCCTGCTGGCCACGTATTCCGTGGAACTCGACGCCGACGGGGAGATCCAGGGGTACCGGCGCACGAAGCGCTACACCCGCGGTCGCTCCGACGGCATGTGAGCACGGCCGACCCCGGGCGGACGGGGCGCCTGCCCTCCCCGCGACCTCACCGACGAAAGGAGCATGATTCCGATGACGGTGATGCAGCAGTCATCCGGAGGTGGCCGCAGCTCCGGCAACCTCTACGAGGTCCTCGACCTCATCCTCGACAAGGGGCTGGTGATCGACGTGTTCGCCAGGGTCTCCCTCGTGGGCATCGAACTCCTCACCGTCGACGTGCGCATCGTGGTCGCCAGCGTCGACACCTACCTGCGCTTCGCCCAGGCGTGCAACCGCCTCGACCTGACCAGCAGCGGCGGCGCCGGACTCCCCGACCTGCTCAACGGCGGCATGGAGAAGGGCGCGCGCAGCAAGTCCAAGGGCGCGATCTCCGGGGCGGCCGAGGCCATCTCCGACTCCTTCTCCAAGGGGCAGTCCGAGGAGCAGGAGAAGCAGCCCGCGCGCGCCCGCCGCCGCTCCTCCGCCAAGAAGGAGGGCGAGGAGTGAGCACCTACGTCTACGGGATCGTCCGCGACGACGAGACCCTCGACGGCATGAGGCTGTCCGGCGTGGGCGAGGACGCGGCGCCCGTGCGCTTCGTCCGCGCCTACGGCGTGGCCGCCGCCGTCAGCGACGCCCCCGAGGGGCTGCGCGCCAAGCGACGCGACCTGACGGCGCACCAGAACGTGCTCCAGGACCTGGCCCTGGGCCACGGCGTCCTGCCCCTGCGCTTCGGCGCGGTGAGTGAGGACGATGATGCGGTCGCCGCCGAGCTGGCCCGCTTCGCCGACCACTACTCCGTGCTCCTGGACCAGCTCCAGGACCGGGTGGAGTTCAACGTCAAGGCCAGCCACATCGAGGAGGCGGCACTGCGTGCCGTGCTCCGCGGCGACGAGGGCCTGCGGGCGCGCAACGAGGCCCTCAAGGCGGCCGGAGGCGGCACTCCCGCCGAGCGGATGGCCTTCGGGGAGCAGGTCTCCCAGGCGGTGGAGGAACTGAGGCGCCGCGACGCCGAGACCGTCCTCCAGCCCCTGGAGGGCCTGGCCGAGCGCGTGTCCGCCTGGCCCGCCGTGGACGGCGGCCTGGCCAACGCGTCCTTCCTCGTGCACCGGGACCAGACGGAGGACTTCCTGCGCGAGGCGGCCCGGGTCCAACAGGAACTGGCCTCCTCCATGGAGGTCCGCGTCAACGGACCCCTGCCGCCCTACAGCTTCGTGGCGTCACCCCAACAGTGACCCCGCCGAGCGGGGACACCGAACAGGAGTCAGGGGCATGGGCCTCCTCAGCATGATCCTCACCGCTCCCGCCGCGCCGGTCCGGTTCGTCGACTGGACGGCGCGCCAGGTCCTGGACGCGGCGGAGCGGGAGATGTACGACCCCTCACGTGTGCGACAGCAGCTGGCGGAACTGTCCGAGCGCTTCGACGCCGGAGAGCTGTCCGAGAGCGAGTTCGACCGGATGGAGGACGAACTGCTGGACCAGCTGGAGGAAGCCGAGAGTTACCAACAAGGTCTTCGATAGACGATATTGAGGTGAGATCCCGTGGGGGACACGGCGAAAATCGTGGCCGCCGCAGTGGGCGGCTACGTCCTCGGCCGGAGGAGGAAGTTCAAGCTGGCCCTGGGGCTGGGCCTCTACCTGGGAGCCAAGAAGCTCGACATCAAACCCGGGCAGCTCGCCCAGGGACTGCTCAAGGAGGTCTCCGCGCTTCCGGTGGTGGGTGAGCTCAAGGGCCAGTCGCGCGAGCAGCTGCTCAACGTCGGCAGGACCGCGGCGGGCAACATCGCCGGCAAGTGGGCGGGCGGCCTGGCCGACTCCCTCAACAGCCGCACCGAACGCCTGCGCGACGGCGCGGCCGGATCCGACGAGAGCGCCGACGAGGACGAGGACACCGGGGACGACGCCACGAGGGGCGAGGCCGCCGAGGACGGGGACGGGCCCCGGGGCGAGGGCAACGCCGAGGCCCGGGAGGAGGCGGAGCCGAGCGGGGACGGCGCCTCCGAGCGCGGGGCCAGGCCCAAGGCCGGGAAGGCGTCCCGGAGCACGGGAACCCGGGCGAAGGGAGCCGCCGCGCGCACCAAGGGCACCGCCAAGCGCGCCTCGGCCGCCACCGGCAAGCCCGCCCGGCGCAAGCGCGCCGCGGACACCGGCGGAGAGGGGGGCGACGATGGCCGCGACGACTGAGTCCCAGGGACCGCTGGCCCGGCTGCGCTCGGCCGCCGACAGGAACGAGGGCACGTCCAAGCTCGCCGACGCCCTCCAGGACTACCTCAGCGCCAAGGCCACCAGCGTGGTGAGCGGCGCGGCCCGCAGGCTCGGAGCCACGGTGGAGCGCCTCACCAGTGACGGCGCCTCCGCCGCCCCCGTGGCGGCCGGGGTCGGCGGCAAGCTCGCCCAGGGCAGGAACCCGGTGAACGCCGTGGTCACCGGCGGGGCCAAGGGCCTCAAGGACAAGGCCAAGAAGGGCCTCAAGGACAAGGCCGGCCTGGGCACGGGGTCCTCCGGAGGGGGCGGCAAACCCTCCACGATGGTCAACATCGTCGAGGACGTCGACGTGGGCGTCCCGGTCCGCGTGGCCTACAACCAGTGGACCCGCTTCCCCGACTTCGGCTCCTTCGCCAAGGGCGTGCGGAGCGCGGAGCGCACCGGGGACACCTCCTCCCACTGGAGGGGCAAGGTCTTCTGGTCCAGCCGCAGCTGGAGCGCCGAGGTCACCGAGCAGGTCCAGGACCAGCGGATCGCCTGGTCGACCGAAGCCGCCAAGGGCACCATGAAGGGCGTCGTGACCTTCCACCCCCTGGGGGAGAACCTCACCCGCGTCCTGCTGGTGGTGGAGTACTACCCCAAGGGCCTCTTCGAGCGCACGGGCAACATCTGGCGGGCCCAGGGCAGGCGCCTGCGCCTGGACCTCAAGCACTACCGGCGCCAGGTCATGATGCTGCCCCGGGACGAGGCGGCCGAACTCCGGGGCTGGCGCGGCGAGGTCCGCGAGGGCGAGGTCGTCCTCTCCCACGAGGACGCCGTCGCCCTGGAGGAGGCGGACCTCACCGAGGAGCAGTGGGCCGAGCTGGAGGAGCTGGGCCCCGACGAGCGGGTCGAACTCGCCGACCTGGACTCCGAGGAGCGGGCGGAGCTCGCCGACCTGGACGACGGGAGCGGCGAAGCCTCGGACGACCCCGAGGACCGGGCCGACGACGAGGACGAGTCCGAAAACGGGTTCGAGGAGGAGCCCGATGACGGCGGGCCCGAGGCCGAGGAAGAGCCTGAGGAAGCGCCCGAGGACGACGAGGACGAAGAGGAGGAGCTCCCCGATGACGAGGCTGAGGGCGAGGACGCTGATGAGGCGGACGGGCAGGACCTGGACGGAGAGGAGGACGAGTACCCCGACGAGGAGGAGCGGCCCGCGGCCGAGCGCTCCTGAGCCGGGAACCGCCTCCACGTCGGAGGCCGGGGCCGCGACGGCGGCGCGCGCGTGACCCGTGGCCGTGACGGCTCCGCGGGACCGGGAGGGAACTGCGCATGAGTGAACCCACACCCTGGCGGGGTGAGCCGAGACAGATCCGCTCCTCCGGCGGATCCTCCTCCGCCAACCTCGCCGACGTACTCGAACGCGTTCTCGACAAGGGCGTCGTGATCGCGGGTGACATCAAGATCAACCTGCTGGACATCGAACTCCTCACGGTCAAGCTCCGGCTGCTCGTCGCCTCGGTGGACAAGGCCAAGGAGATGGGCATCGACTGGTGGGAGAACGACCCCGCCCTGTCCTCCCGCGCGTCGCGGCGCGAGGACGACGATTTGGCCGAGGAGAACAGGCGCCTGCGCGAGCGCATCGAGGCCCTGGAGGAGCACCGCACGGCGGAGGTCACCGCGGCCGAGGCCCGACCCACCGCCGAGGAGAGGTCCGACGCCCCGGACGAGGAGGGCTCCGGCACCCGGCGCACGCCCGAGCGGAACCGGGGGGAGGGGGACCATGGAACGGTCTGAGCAGGCCAGCTACGTCTACGCGGTGTGCCGCCCCTTCGGACTGGCGACCACCGACGGCCTGACGGGCGTGGGCGGACACCCCGTCCACCTCGTCGTCGAGGGCGACCTGGCCGCCGCGGTCAGCACCGTCCCCCTGGACGAGTTCGACGAGCAGGCGCTCCACGCCAAGCTGGAGGACCTGCGCTGGCTGGAGGAGGTGGCCCGGGCCCACCACGGCGTCGTGGACGCGGTGGCCCTGCGGTCCGTGGCCCTGCCGCTGCGGCTGGCCACCGTCTACCGAGGGGACGCACGGGTCCGCCAGGTCCTGCGTGAGAACGCGGCGACCTTCGCGGCGACCCTGGACGAACTCGTGGACCGGGTCGAGGTCGGGGTGAAGGTCTACGCCGAGGCGGGCGTCCGCGCCGCCGCGCCGCCCGGGAGGGAGGCCCCCGCCGACGAGAGCCCGGGCAAGGCCTACCTGCGCAGGCGCAGGGAGCAGCGCGACCACCGCGACGACACCTGGCAGCGGGCGTCCGCGCTGTGCGAGCGGGCCGACGAGGTCCTGGGCGCGATGGCCCGGGCGCGCGCCCAGCACCAGACCCAGAACACCGCACTGTCCGAGGCCCCCGGCGAGAACGTCATGAACAACGCCTACCTCGTGGACGGGGAGCGGGTGGCGGAGTTCCTCGCCGCGGTGGACGAGCTGGACTCCCGTGCGCCGGAGGGCACCAGGATCGAGGCCTCCGGACCGTGGGCCCCCTACTCCTTCGCCTCCCCGCGCGCGGCGGAGGTGGGCACGTGAGCACGGCGAACGGATCCGGCCCCGCCGGGGACGGCCTGCCCGGCACCGGCGGCTTCCCCGGCCAGGCCCACTCCCTGACCACGATGCTGGACGAGGACCACCCCCTGGCCAACCGGGAGATCTCCCTGGTCGACCTGCTCGACCGGGTCCTGGCCAAGGGGGTGGTGGTCTCGGGGGACCTGACCGTCTCCATCGCCGACGTGGACCTGGTCCGGGTCTCCCTGCACGCCCTGGTGTCGTCGGTCAACGAGAACGTGCCCTCGCCCTGGGAGCACGGTCACCCCCTGAGCGGATGGATCCGGCAGGAGTGAGGACCGGTCCCGGAGGGAGGGGGAAGGAGGCGCTATGCCAGAGGTGAACGGGAACCCGCTCCGGCGGGCGGAGGGTCGGAAGGCCACCGAGGGGCCGACGCCCGTGCGCGTCGCCGACGCCGACACGGTCCCGGGGAGCGGGAACGACATCCTGGGGCGGCTCCAGGACGCCCTGGACGAGACGGCGGACCCGGACCAGACCGGCGAGGGGGCTCCGGAGTCCGAGAGGCGGCGGCTGCGCCACCGGATCGAGACCGAACCCGACACGGTCGAGCGCGACCTGATCAAACTGGTGCTCACCGTGGTGGAGCTGGTGCGCCAGCTCATGGAGCGTCAGGCCCTGCGGCGCGTGGACCAGGGGGACCTCACCGAGGACCAGGAGGAGCGCATCGGCATGACGCTGATGCTGCTGGAGGAGCGCATGACCGAGCTGCGCGAGCGCTACGGGCTCTCCGCCGCCGACCTCAACCTGGACCTGGGCCCGCTGGGGTCCCTGCTGCCCAGGAACGGGGAGTAGGGGCCTTCCCACAGGTCGGGCCGCACACGCCCGGTGCCCGCCTCAGGGGTCAGAACCCTGACAGAGGGCGGGCACCGGGGTGGGGGAGGGGTCGGCGGGGCCGCGCACGGCCGCGGCCGCCGGGCGGGAGTGGAGTGGCCCGGGGCTACTTCCCACCGACCCCCATCATGCCGCGCACCAGGGAGCGGCGCGCGAAGAGGTACACGAGGAAGAGGGGCAGGGTGGCCAGCACGACCGCGGCCAGCATGCCGGGCACGTCCACGCGGTACTCGCCCTGGAACTCGAACAGGCCCATGGTGATCAGCCGGTTGTCCGCCGACTGGGTGAGGATCAGCGGGAACAGGAACCCGTTCCAGGCCTGGAGCGCGGCGTACACGCCGATGGTGCTCAGCCCCGACCGCGACATGGGCACCACCAGCTGGAGGAAGGTGCGCACTGGGCCCGCGCCGTCCAGGGCCATGGCCTCGTACAGCTCCTCGGAGATGTCGCGCATCGACCCCACCAGGATCAGCACGCACACCGGCAGCGCGAACGCCGCCGTGGGCAGCACGATGGCGGTCAGGGTGTCGTACAGCCCCAGTTCGATGATGATCAGGTACACCGGGATGATCACCGCCTGGGACGGGATCGCCAGCCCCACCAGGAACATCCGGAACACCCCCGTGGTCCACCGGGTGCGCGAGCGCACCACGGCGAACCCGGTCATGGAGGCGAGCACCAGCACGATCGCCACCACCGCGACGGTGACGATCGCGGTGTTGAGCACGAAGCCGAGCACCCCGTTCTCGATCGCCTTCACGTAGTTGCCCAGGGTCGGGTCCGTGGGCGGGGTGAGCGGCCCCTCGGAGGTGTAGTTCTCGGAGCGCTGCACCGTGGCCACGAGCAGCGCGTACAGCGGCACCCCCACGATGGCCAGCCACACCAGGGCGCCCAGCCCGGCCAGGAGGTTGGGGCGTCGGCGGCCCGGCCGCCGCCGCAGGGGAGCGGGGCGGCCGCTGTTCGGGAGCTGCCGGGAGGCGGGCCTCTCGGCGAGACGGATGGTCACATGCCCTCCCGGGTGCTGCGCATGTCGCCGAAACCGGTGAAGCGGACGAGGAGCAGGGCGATCAGCGTCGCCGTCACCACCAGGGTGAACGCGACGGCGCTGGCGTAGCCCAGCTCCCAGCTCTGGAAACCGGCCTGGTACATCAGGTACGGGACGATGGTGGTGTTGGTGCCGGGCCCGCCCCCGGTCATGATGAGCACGGTGTCGAAGTAGGTCAGCGCGCCCACGATCATCAGCACCGACGAGGTGGTGACGGTGTGCCTGAGCTGGGGCAGCGTGATGTACCAGAACGCCCGCAGCTTTCCCGCCCCGTCGATCTCGGCGGCCTGGTACAGCGTCGCCGGGATCTGCCGGGCGCCGCCCTGGTAGAGCAGCATGTGCAGCGGGATGAACTGCCAGGCGCTGACGAACACGATCACCAGGAACGCGCTGTCGGGGCCGCCCAGCACGTCCACCGACGACAGGCCCAGGCGCGGCCCCAGCCAGGCCAGCGGGCCGAAGTTGGGGTCCAGCAGGGCCCGCCAGACGAGCGCGATCGCCGCGGAGGACAGCAGCAGCGGCAGGAAGAAGACCGCGGAGAGCACCGCGCGGTTGCGCTGCCGACCGGCGGCCCAGACTCCCAGCAGCAGGCTGATGGGGGTCTGGACGATCCAGGACAGGGCGGTCAGGAGCACGCTCAGCCACACGGCGTTGCGCATCAGCGGGTCGCCCACCAGGCGCGACCAGTTCTCCAGGCCGATGAAGCGGGGCGAGCCCAGCCCGCCCCAGGAGGTCAGGGACAGGTAGGCCACCAGCACCATCGGCAGGGCGGCGAAGACCCCGAAGTACAGCAGGCCGGGCACCACCCACACCGGGCCGGGCCGCCCCGTGCGGGGGGCGGCGCCCCGCGCGGCGGAGCCACCGCGCGGGAGGCCGGGCCGGGGGCCCCGGGGGGCGGAGCCGCCCGCTCCGGTGCCCCCTGCGTCTTCCGGATCACCGGTCATGGTGCCACCGGTCGCCTGGCTGTCGGTGCGGCCGGTCACAGGGCCGCCAGCGCGTCGACGAACTGCTCGGGCGTGCTCTCGCCGTTGAACAGCGACTCGATCTCGGTGACCATCGGCGTGGCCACCTCCGGGGGCAGCGCCTGGTCCCACGAGAGCTGGAAGTGCGGCGCGTCGCGCACCATCTCGTACTGGAAGGTGGCGAAGTCCGGGCTGGGGCTGTCGGCCACGGCCTCCTCGGCGTTGGTGGTGGTGGGCACCTCGCCGTTCTCCACCATGTCGGCCACGTACTCCTCCTCCGACATGTACGTCAGGAACTCCATGGCCTGGTCCATGTACTCGGTCTCGGCGGACACCGAGAAGTAGTTGGTCGGGTTGCCGACCACGTTGGCGGGGTCGCCCTCCCCGCCCTCGATCGGCGGGAAGGCCACGTATCCCAGGTCGTTCGTCGCGAACTCCTCGTTCTGGTCCAGGATGGTGGAGTACTCCCACGAGCCCATCAGGTGCATGGCGGCCCGTCCCTCGGACAGCAGCGCGGAGGCCGCGCCCTCGGTGTAGCTCACCGAGGCGTAGGAGTCGCCGAACGCGCCCTGGTCCACCAGTTCCTGGACCATCTGGGCGGCCTCCAGCACGGCGGGGTCGCGCCAGCCCTCGGAGTCGCCCTCGACGATGCGCGCGAACACCTCCGGTCCGCCGATGCGGTCCACGAGGTACTGGAGCCACATCTGCTCGGTCCAGGGGTCGGCTCCGGCCAGGGCGAAGGGGGTGACGCCCTCCTCGGTGAAGGTGTCGACCAGGCCCAGGATGTCCTCCCAGGTCTCGGGGGGTTCCGCCCCGGCCTCCTCGAACACCGTCTCGTTGTAGAAGAGGATGACCGGCTGGGTGCCGCGCAGGGGGATGCCGTACTGCACGCCGCCGACCTGGCCCGCCTCCAGGATGGAGGGGATGAAGGAGTCGGCGAGCTCGGGGTTCTCGGCGAGCATGTCGTCCAGGGGGACGAGCATGTCCTGCTCGACGTAGGGCTCGATGCTGCCGCCGCCCCAGTTGAAGAACACGTCCGGCTTCTCGCTGGAGCCCATCGCGGTGCGCAGGCGCTCCTCGTAGCTGTCGCCGGGGACCTCGTCGATGACCGCCTCGGTCTCGGAGGCCTCGTTGAACCTGCCGACGGCGCCCTCCTGCACCACGACCAGGGTGTCCTGGTACATCCACACGTGCATGCGGTCGTCTCCGCCACCGCCACCGGAACAGGCGGTGACGGCGAGCAGGCAGAGCGCCGACGCTCCGGCGGCGGAGCCCAGGCGGGGGGTTCTCATGGCCACTCCTCTTTCGAAACTATCGGTCAGTATTTCGAAATATTTGCGCCCGAATGTACGCGGCGTCACCCCGAGCGTCAATAGGAGGATGAGAGCTGGGTCACCTGGAGCCGCGCGGAGTTGCCATGACCGCGTAGGATCAGGCGTCGTGAGCGCAGACCCGACCCCCAACTCCGCCCGGACCACCCTTTCGGAGCCGGTCACCATCTCGAAAATTGCGGAAGCCGCAGGCGTATCGGTGCCGACGGTCTCGAAGGTGCTGAACGGACGCGCCGACGTGGCCAGCGAGACCCGTGCACGCGTGGAGGAGCTGATCCGCCGCCACGGCTACCGGCGACGCCGGGGCCCGGGCGGAGGCCGTTCCTCCATGGTCGACCTGGTCTTCCACGAACTCGACAGCGCCTGGGCGGTCGAGGTCATCCGGGGCGTGGAGAGCGTGGCGCGCTCGGAGGGCCTCAGCGTCGTGCTGACCGAGTCCGGAGGCGCCCAGACCCCCCGCGACGACTGGGTCGACGCCGTGCTCGCCCGCCAGTCCACCGCCGTGATCCTGGTCTTCTCCGACCTGGCGCCCGAACAGCGCACCCGCCTGACCGCGCGCGGCATCCCCTTCGTCGTGGTCGACCCGGCGGGAGACCCGGGCCCGGACATGCCCTCGGTGGGCTCGGCCAACTGGAACGGCGGCCTGGTCGCCACCCGCCACCTCATCGAGCTCGGCCACCGGCGTATCGGCGTCATCGGCGGACCCCGGCACGTGTTGTGCAGCAAGGCCCGCATCGACGGCTACGCCTCCGCACTGGACTCCGCGGGGCTGACGACCGACCCGGCGCTCGTCCGCTACGGCGACTTCCACGTCGAGAGCGGACGAGACCGGGGCCGGGAACTGCTCCAGCTGGACGATCCGCCCACGGCCGTCTTCGCGGGCAACGACCTCCAGGCCATGGGCCTGTACGAGGCCGCCCGCGAGCTGGGCGTGCGCATCCCCGAGGACCTGAGCGTGGTCGGCTACGACGACCTGCCGGTGGCCCGCTGGATGGGGCCGCCGCTGACCACCGTGCGCCAGCCGCTCACCGAGATGGCCGAGGAGGCGACCCGGATGGCGCTCACCCTGGCGCGCGGCGGCACCCCCGCCAACCTGCGCCTGGACCTGGCCACCGACCTGGTGGTCAGGCGCAGCAGCGCCCCGCCCTCCGCCTCCTGAGGCGGGAGGCCGACGGAGGCCGCGGTCCCCGTGTCGGTCCCGCGGCGGTTCCCGTCAGCCCGCGTGGTGGTGGGCGTGCCGGCCGTGCACGTCCCACTCGGGGAAGGGGGCCGCCCGGCATGGGGAAACGGTCCCTGTCGCCGTTTTCAGTGGAATGGGTGCGGTTCTGTCGCGGTGGTCGCTGAAATGAAAATCACAATCATCCCCCTGGGGTTCCGGTGTGAAATTCCGGTGGGGGACGGATAAATTATCCGTGCCTCGCCCCGGCGGCGCTTGATATGCAACCGGTGGTCGAATAGTCCTGGGTGTGCTCGCGTTTTGTCGTCTGATCGTTTTCGAGGGGGAGAGATGGCCACACAGCATCCTGTTCACGAGGGGCACGCGCACGAGCACGGGCACGGGTGTGGGCACGTGTCCGTTCCGCACCAGGGCCACGTGGACTACGTCCATGACGGTCACCTGCACCGCGAGCACGACGGTCACTGGGACGAACACGCTTCCGGTCACTCCTGACCGCGCCCGGCCCATAGCTGCGCATCGGCCAGCTGCTCCCGCGGGCGGTCGTCCGCGGAGTCCCGTTCGCGGCCCCGGGACTCCGTGGACGTCGCGGGCGGTCCTTCTCCCCCGGAGCGGTCGCCGGGCCCTCAGGACCTGTTCGCCGGAGTGTTGGACGGGTAGGGCAGCAGGGCCATCTCGCGCGCGTTCTTGATCGCCGCCGCGATCAGCCGCTGTTGGCGTGCGGTCACCCTCGTGACCCTGCGGCTGCGGATCTTCCCCTTCTCGGAGATGAATTTGCGCAGGAGTGTGGTGTCCTTGTAGTCGATGTAGTCCATTTCCCCCAGCGGATTGGCGAAACTCCGCGTGGGCTTGCGCTTTCCCGGGCGGTGTGCTGAAGAGGACATGTTCACCTTTCTGAGAACTCCGCGAAGGGATCGGTGCTGAACTCCTGTTGCGTTTCCTCGTCCGTGGTCAGGCAGGGGTCCAGTGGTGATTCCAGGGCCTCGGCGATCAGGCGCGGCTCGACGCCGTCCCGGACCACGCGGCGGACGGTGTCGTGCCGGTGGCCGGGGCCACGCGCGTGCGCCCTCCTCTCCTTGCCCCTCGCGGAAACTGAAAACGATTATCGTTTCCAAAAGCTTACACGGTCAGGAGGAGACGTGTGCCCCGACCTCCGCCGTGCAGGGGGAGCGTGCGTCCTCCCAGGCCCCGGAGCCCCTGGCCCCGCTCTCTGGGGGCGTGTGCGAGGATGGCCCCGGATTTCGGGAGGGGCGATGACGGTGATCACCACGGGCGACGGGCTTGGGATCGAGTACACCGAACACGGTGACGTCCGGGGGCGCCCGGTCGTGCTCCTGGCCGGGTTCAAGGCCCCCGCGACCTCCTGGTGCCACCAGGTTCCCGCGCTCACGGACGCCGGATACCGGGTGTTCACCGTGGACCTGCCCGGCCACGGCGCCGCGGGGCCGCTGCCCCCGGGCATGACCATGGACCGGCGCGGCGACTGCGTCCACGCCCTCCTGGAGCACCTGGACCTGGAGGGCGCCGTGCTCGTCGGCGGCTCCATGGGCGCCAACACCGTCTGGGCGTACACCTCCGGGCACGGCACCGCTCGCCTGTCGGGCGCGGTGTCGGTGGACCAGACGCCGAAGATGCTCAACACCGAGGACTGGCCGTACGGCTTCTACGGCTACGACGAGGGCAACGCCGACACCTACTTCGCCGACGGCATCCCCGCCACCGGGCACGGCACGCCCCTGTGGCGGCGCGGCGTGCGGCTGGTCAGGACGATGCGCGCGATGCGCGGCACCGACCGCGAGCTCACCCCCGCGGAGCTGGAGCTGCTGGGGGACCACGCCCGACGCGACTGGCGCGACGCGGTCGCCGGGCTCGACGTGTCCGCCCTGTTCGTGGCCGGGGCCGAGAGCGAGCTGTGGCCCGCCGAGCACGCCGCGGCCGCAGCCAAGCCCAACCCGCGCGCCGGTGCGGCCGTGGTGCGCGAGGCCGGGCACGCCGTGAACATGGAGCGGCCGGGCGCCTTCAACGCGGGGCTGCTGCGCTTCCTCGCCCGCGTCGAGGGCTTCTGACCGAGGCTGTTCCCATCCCCTCGTTCGTAGAGCTTTCCGAGGCGATCCGCCGCAGGGGGGGTGAGCCCTCAGCAAAGCGCAACCGTGCGCCCTACCAGTGCGTGTTCGGACCGCGGGCGCCGACGCGGACTGACTACCGGGCGAAGCGCAGGTCGACGGTCACATCGTCCTCACCGAGAACGACGGTCTCCGTCCCGGTCCGCGCACCGTTGTCCCTCACCCCGTGGAGGTCCCAGCTTCCCGGAAGCAGGGAGAGCCGGTAGCTTCCGTCGGCGACGGTGGACACCCCCATCTCGTGCGAGGCCACGACGGGGTCCTCGTTCGAGGACCACCGGATGAACACTCCCTCCACCGGCTCTCCGGAGGAGTCGCGGACCGTTCCGGTGACGGCCGACCACCTGGACTCCCCGGTGCCCACGGGCGGGTCCTCGTTGCTGACCACCGACCCGGGAGCAGCACATGAGGTTCCGAGGAGGACCGCGGCCAGGGCGGCCGTGAGACGTCGCGCACCACCTGTCACCCGCACCACCCGTTTCACCGCCAAGGACTGCCGCCGGGCTGTTGTGTGCCCGGTACCCCACTCTGTCACGGGGCTTCGGCCCCTCGGTGGGGCCGTCGAACCACAGAGGGGGCCGGGGGCGACGGCGGATTCCGGCGTGATGGGATGTCGGTATGGCTCCGCGGTCGAATCCCCCGAAGAACGCGCACCCGCTGCCGTACACGTCCCGTAGCGCTTCTAGGTCCCCGGACCCGGGGCCCGCACGCGCGGTGACCGTTTCCGAAGCGGTGCTCAGGATCGCCTCCGGCGGCGGGATCCACGCCTTCCTGATCCTCCTGATGCCCTTCTCGATCGCGGACGGCGTCACCCCCGGGTTCGTCCTCACCGTGCTCCCTGCGGCCTACGCCGTCTTTCTCACGGTCACCACGCTTCCTGGGTTGATCGCCTTCTTTTTGGAGCGAAGGCGCGCCGGGGGCAAGGCTCCAACGCTCCGGGCCACGAAGGCCGTTCCCTCGGCGGTCGCGGCCCTGCTCTACGGCTTCCTCCCCGCGTCCCTGATGATCACCGAGGGCCCCGACGCCCTGATCATCGCCTCCTCCCTGTTCATCGCCCTGTTCGGCTACCTCATCCACCGGGCCTGCCTGGCGGTCACCTTTTCCTTCGCCGCAGGAGCCGTCGTCCGCACCGTGGCGCTGATCGCACCCCTGCTGTTGATCCTGGGCTTGGCTTCCGCCCTCCCGTGAACGTGCGCGCCGCTGCGCCGATGCCGACACACTGGTAGGCGTCCACGAGGGAGAGAGCCGCACCGTTCCCGCCGCGCGTGAGCGGCGGCCGACCGTGCGGTCCGGGTCGAAGGAGACGTGGTGAACGGTGGTGCGGGTATTCCCGGCCGGACGTACCGGAAGGCCGAGAAGCGGCGGTCACAGATCCTGTCGCGCGCGATCGAGGTGTTCGCCGAGCACGGCGTGGGTGCGTCGCTACGGGCCATCGGCGAGGCCATCGGTGTGTCCCACGCGGCGCTGCGCTACTACTTCGCCTCCCGCGACGAGCTCCTGGTGGAGGTGTACCGGGAGCACGAGGCGGTCGGGTGCGAGCCGTCGGATCCGGACGCCGTCTCGGCGGTCGCGGTGATGGAGCGCAGCGCGGAGCGCAACCGCTCGATCCCCGGCCTGGTCGAGCTGTACGCGACGCTGACGACGGACGCGTTGCAGGAGCAGCGGCACCCCGCGACGCGGGAGTTCGTCCGGGCCCGGTTCAGGGAACTGCGCGCCGACCTCGCCGAGCGCGTCCGCGCCGGTCAGCGCTCCGGGGAGATCGCGGCCGACATCGACCCCGACGACGCGGCGGCCCTGGTGATCGCCGCGTCCGACGGGTTGCAGTTGCAGTGGCTGCTCGACCCGCAGGAGGTGGACGTCTACCGCGCGCTCCAGGTCCTGGAACGGCTGCTGCCCGGCGGGGGAGAGGGCGGAGAGTCCGGGGGCGGCGCGTCGGCCGGGACCCCGTGAACACGTCCCGGGCGCCGTCGCCGCTCGCGTGCGGTGACGGCGCCCGAACACGGACCGAAAGGCACTGCTTAGGCGCGCGCCTCCTGGAGCGTCGGGCTGTCCGGGTCCCACCCCGCCGGGAGCGGGGCCACCGGCTCCACGGCGGAGGTGATCTCCACGGGCAGTCCGCTGGCCGCGGCGTCGCGGATGCCCAGCAGCACGTCCAGCACGTGCGAGGCCACGGCCCCCGAGGCGCGTTCGGTCCCGCCCGCGCGTATCGCGCGGACCAGGTCGACGACACCGGCCCCGCGCCCGTACACGGGCCCCTCGGCGGGGACGGTGACCGGCTCCTCCCGGTCGTACCGCCACAGGGTGGTGTCCCCGCCGAACGTGTTCGGGTCGGGCAGGACGATCGTGCCCTCGGTGCCGTTGACCTCCACCATCCCCGCTCTGGGCAGCGCGTGCTGGAACGAGAACGTGGACTGGGCGGAGCGGCCCGGGCCGAACTCGACCAGCGCGGCGTGGTGCGTCGGAACCTGTACCTCGAACACCTGGCCCGCGCGGGGACCGCTCGCGATCGTGCGGGTCGCGCGGCCGGTGGAGGCCACCGCCTGCACCCGGGTCGCGGCGCCGAAGACGTGCACGAGCGCGGTGACGTAGTACGGGCCCATGTCGAACAGGGGCCCCGCCCCGTGGGCGAAGAGGAAGTCCGGGTCCGGGTGCCAGGACTCCGGCCCGGGCACGTGGAACATCGTGGTCGCGGTCAACGGCTCCCCGATGTCGCCGCGGGCGATCGCGCGCAGCGCGGTCTGCGTCCCCGCGCCCAGCACCGTGTCCGGCGCGCAGGCGACCCGCAGCCCCGCCTCCCCGGCCCTGGCCAGCAGCGCGGCGGCCGCGTCGTGGTCCAGGGCGAGGGGTTTCTCGCTCCACACGTGCTTGCCCGCGTCGAGGATCCGGTGCCCGACCTCGGTGTGCACGGCCGGGACGGTCAGGTTGACCACCACCTCGACGTCCTCGCGTGCCAGCAGCTCCGCCACGGTCCCGGACGCCGGGACCCCGTACGCGGCGGCCTGCGCGGCGGCGCGCGCCAGGTCCAGGTCCGCGACGAAGCGGACCTCGACGTCGGGGAACCGCGTCAGGTTCTCCAGGTACTGGGTCGAGATGTTGCCCGCGCCGATGACGCCGACCCCGGCGGCCGCGGCGCGCGTCATCGGTCGTTCTCCCCGAGCCAGGCCAGCGACCGCGCGATGCCGTCGAACACGTCGCCCGCGTAGGCGTCGAACTCGACCACGCGGATCGCCCGCGGCGCG
Source organism: Nocardiopsis synnemataformans (assembly GCF_965343085.1). Lineage (NCBI taxonomy): Bacteria > Bacillati > Actinomycetota > Actinomycetes > Streptosporangiales > Nocardiopsidaceae > Nocardiopsis > Nocardiopsis synnemataformans. Next base: position 21,235 of record NZ_CBDRFA010000032.1, read on the forward strand.
GCCTCCAGGACCGCGCGGACGTCGACCTCGCCCGAACCGGCGGGCTGCTGCCGGTTCACGTCGCCGTCCAGGGTGCCGTCCTTGACGTGGATCAGCCGCACCCGGTCTCCGAACGCGCGCAGGAGCGCCGCGGCGTCGGCGCCGCCGACCCCCGCCCAGTAGGTGTCGACCTCCAGTACGACCCGCGGCTCCAGGTGCTCGACGAACACCTCCAGCGCGTGCCTGTCGCCGATGCGGGTGCTCAGCTCCCAGGCGTGGTTGTGGTAGCCGAATTCCAGTCCCCGCTCGGCGGCCAGTTCCGCCAGCCGGTTCACGCGCTCGGCCAGTTCGGCGACCTGGTCGGCGCTCTGCCACCGCTCGGCCGGGACCAGCGGGTCGATGACCGTCGTGATGCCCAGTTCGGCGGCCGCGTCGAAGACCGTCTCGGGGGCCCGCGCGTCGATCACGGGGGCGTGGCCGGAGGGCGCGGTGACGCCCGTCGCGGCGAACACGCGCCGGTACTCCTCGGTGTCCAGGTGGAACGCGTACGGCTCCACGTGGGCGAACCCGATCTCGGCCAGGCGTGCCACGGCGCTCTCCAGGCCGTCGGCGAGTTCGTCACGGACCGAGTACAGCTGCACGGATGTTGTGGGCACGGGGGGCTCCTTCGTTCGCTTGGGCATCGCCCTGTCGCTCACACCGCGGCCGCGCCCCCGAGGGTGCGGGGCAGGGCCGCGCACCCAGATTCTTACATTGGAAGATTTTTGTCCAGGGCTTTTTTCGAGGACACGGTTCGGGGCATGGTCCTGGGGCCCGAGCGGCACGGGGCGCGGGCGGCGGCCCCGTAAAGGATGGGCCGGAGGGCATGCCGAAGGGCCGGACGGCACCCCGGCGGAGCGGGGTCCGACCCGGCTGTGCGCACGGGTGCGCCCGGTTTCCGGGAACCTCCCCGGGGAGTGCGGGTCAGGCGGTGGGCGCCTCGGCCTCCTCGTCGGAGCCGGTCGTCGGCGCGTCCTCGTCGGCCTCCCGCTGGGGCGCCACGACCTCCAGGCCCACACCGAGTTCGCGGATCGCGCGCACGGACGACTCGGCGAGGCGGTCGTCGGTGATCACCGAGGCGAAGCTCGTGAGCGCGGCGACCTTGAACGTGCCGAAGGCCCCGTACTTGTCGGCCCCGGCGACCAGCACCGACGTCGAGGCCGCCGCCATGGCCGCGCGCTTGACCGCCACCTTCGCGCGTGAGGGCGTGGTGGTGCCCCGGCTCAGGTCCCACGAGCTCGTCGAGACGAAGGCGACGTCGATGTTGAACTCCTCGATGGTGGCGGCCGCGATGTCGCCGACCGAGGAGCGGTTCTCGCGGTCGATCTGCCCGCCGATGAGGAACAGGGTCACGTCGGGGTGGTCGGTGAGGGAGGCGGCGGTGGTGATGTCGTTGGTGATGACGGTCAGGCCGGTGACGCTCCACAGCGACGGCACCAGGTGCCCCAGCGTCGTGCCCGCGTCCAGGTAGACGGTCTGCCCCTCGCCGACCAGGGCCGCCGCCGCGCGGGCCATCGCCCGCTTCTCGGCCACGTCCACCCGCGACTTGTCGCGGTAGGAGGGCTCCGAGCGCACCTGGGAGACCAGTTCGACGCCGCCGGGCACCGAGCGGACCCGTCCCTCCTCCTCCAGCGTCATGATGTCGCGGCGCACCGTCATGTGCGAGACGTCGAGGATCTCGCACAGCTCCTTCACGCTCAGCACGCCCGTACCGCGCAACTCCCGCACGAGCAGTTCACGCCGTTGCGCCGGAATCATCGTTCTCCCTCGGTTGCGCTCATGGGCACCATGGTAACGAGTGTTCCCAGATGGTACCAGTCGTGATAATTGTTGACTCCCATGTTCAGCTGGTGTTAAACATGGCGCGTTGCCGTAGCGGCCCGGCGCACATGTGCCCCCCGCGAGGCCGGAGAAGGAGAACCCATGCAAGCCACCGACGCCACCACGGCGCCGCCACCGCCCGTGCGCTACGCGCTCACCGGAGCGCGCGGCGGATTCGCGCGCACCCTGCTCGCCCAGACGCCCCGGATCGAGCGGCTGCGGCCCTCGGTCCTGTGCGACCTGGACACGGAGGGGACGGTCGCGCTGTGCGCCGAGCTCGGCTACCCCGCCGCCGCGCTGAGGGTGTGCTCCAGCGCGGACGAGGTGGCCGCGCTGGCCGACGGGCGGATCGCGGTGATCGCCGACGCCCGCCTGCTCGAACACGCCGACTACGACGTGCTCGTCGAGGCCACCGGCAGCCCGGAGGCGGGCACCCGTGCCGCGCGGACCGCCATCGGGACCGGACGCCACGTGGTCATGGTCTCCAAGGAGGTCGACTCCGTCTCCGGGATCGCGCTGGCCGACCTCGCCCGGGAGCGGGGCGTGGTCTACACCCCCGGGATCGGCGACCAGCCCGCCAACCTCATCGAGTGGTACGAGCGGACCCGACTGCTGGGTCTGGACGTCGTCGCGATCGGCAAGTCGGGCGAGTACGACCTGGTCTTCGACCCGGCCACGGGCCGCGTGCGCCAGCTCGACCAGGAGATCGACGCCCCCGACCTGGCCCGCCTGCTGACCCTGGGCGAGGACGTGTCCGCCACGCTCGCCGCCCGCGCCCACGCCGTGGCGGGCCTGTCGCGCTCGGCCGCCGCCGACTACTGCGAGATGGGGGTCGTCGCCAACCACACGGGCCTGGTGCCCGACACCGAGGCGCTGCACTACCCCGTCGCGCGGGTCGCCGAGCTCGCCGACGTCTACTCCCTCGCCGAGGACGGGGGGATCCTCTCCCGGCCCGGCGCCGTGGACGTCTTCAGCGTGCTCCGCCTCCCCGAGGAGGCCTCCTTCGCCGGAGGGGTCTTCGCCGTCGTCCGCACCGGCGACCCCGTCTCCTGGCGAACGCTCGCGCAGAAGGGCCACGTGGTCTCGCGCTCGGGACGCTACGCCTGCCTGTACCTGCCCTACCACCTCATGGGCGTGGAGACCCCGCTGAGCCTGCTGGACGCCGTCGACCACCGCCGCGCGGTGACCTCACGGCACCCGGCCCCGCACGCGGTCCTGGCCGGTCGGGCCCTGCGCGACCTCCCCGCCGGGACCACGCTGGACATGGGCGGGCACCACCACGACGTCCGCGGCGTGGCCCCCGTCCTGCTGGACACCGCCGACGCCCCCGGCGACGTCGCACCGCTGTACCTGGCGGCCCACACCACCCTGGGCCGCGACGTCGCGGCGGGCGCACTGGTGCGCCTGGACGACCTGGCCGACCCCAGCGACGTCCTCCTGGACTCCTGGCGCCACGCCCGTACGCACCTGTGAACGATCGGACCCAGTGACATGTCGGACATCTACACCCTGTTGGCGTTCCTCGTCGCCATCGCGGTACTCGTACTGCTCATCGCCCGCTTCAAGGTCCACCCCGTGGCCACGCTGTTCATGGTGGTCGTGACCCTGGGACTCGTCCTGGGCATGGGCGGCACCGAGACCATCGCACTCGTCACCGCCGGTTTCGGCGACACCCTCGTCGACGTCGGCCTGCTGGTCATCTTCGGCTGCGTGCTCGGCAGGATGCTCGAACTCAGCGGCGCGGCCACCAAGATCACCGAGACCGCCCTGAGCATGTTCGCGGAGAAGAGGGTGCCCTGGGCGATCGCCCTCGCCTCGACCGTCCTCGGCATCCCCCTCATCGCCGACACCGCGGTCGTCATGCTCATCCCGATCGTCTCCGCCCTGGCCTACCGCACGGGCATGTCGATGATGAAGCTCGGCCCGATCCTCTACCTCGGCGCCTACATCATGACCTCGGTCGTCCCGCCCGGCCCCGGACCGCTCGCGTCGGCGTCGCTGCTCGGCGTCAGCATGGGCGAGGCCATCCTCTACGGCCTGATGGTGGGCGTCCCCGGGGTCATCGCCGCGACGGTCTACCTGTCCTTCATCAAGACCTACGTGCCGCCCAAGCCGGAGTTCGTCGAACACCTGGCGGGCGCGGGCGGACCGGGCGCCCCCTCCACCGGCGGTGCGGGCGCCTCCGGTGACAGCGACCCCAAGGTCGCCTCCGACGGCGCCGGAGCCCCGGCGGGCGTGGGCCTGTTCGGCTCACTGGTGCCGATCCTGGCCCCCATCGTCCTCATCATCGTCGCCTCCCTGGCCGGTCCGGCGCTCCCGGAGGGGGCCTGGTTCACCGAGGCCGTCCTGTTCGTCGGCGAGCCGACGGTGGCGCTCTTCCTCTCCTGCGTGCTGGCCCTGCCGCTGTTCCGCGGCCGTTGGAAGGACAAGTCCACCCTGAACGACCTGTTCGAGGCGGGCCTGCGCATCGCCGCGATGCCCCTGGCCCTGACCGGCGTCGGCGGGGCGCTGGCCACCATCATCCGGGAGACCGGCGTGGCCGAGAACGTCGCCGCCAGCATCGAGGGCACCGGCATGTCACCGGTCATCATCCCCTTCCTCGTCGGCGCGGCGGTGTGCACGATCACCGGCTCCAACATCCTGGGCGTGATGACCTCGGCGGCCATCATGCAGCCCCTGGTCTCCGAACTCGGCCTGGCGCCGATCGTGGTGTACCTGGCCTGCGCGACCGGCGCCCAGATCATGAAGCACGCCAACTCGTCCGGTTTCTGGGTCACCACGACGCTGTCCAACATGACGGTGGGCCAGGGCATCCGGTCGATCGGCGTCGCCTCGTTCATCTCGGGCGTCACCGGGTTCCTCGTGCTCAACGTCATGATCGCGACCGGTGTCGTCTGACCCGGTCCGCGCGTCCCACGGGGGAGTTCCGGCGCACCCGGCCACCGGGCCGCACGGTGCGCCGGAACCCGCCCCCGTCCGTTCGACCCGACCATCAGGAGTACACATGGCGACCCTCGGCGTGATCGCCGACGACCTCACCGGAGCGACCGACGTCGCGATCGCCCTCACCGCGTCCGGCCACCGGACCACGGTCGTCCTGGACTCGCGGACCCCCGGCGGGGCCGACCCCGTCGCCGCCGCGGCGGAGGAGGCCGACGCCGTCGTGGTGGCCCTGAAGTCGCGCACCACGCCCGTCGACGCGGCGGTCGCGGCCTCGCTGGACGCCCTCGACCGGCTGCGGAGCGCGGGGTGCGAGCGGTTCTACCTCAAGTACTGCTCGACCTTCGACTCCACCCCGGACGGCAACATCGGTCCGGTCGCGGAGGCGGTGCTCGACGCCCTGGGCGAGGACGTCACGGTCATCGCACCCGCCTTCCCCGCCAACGGGCGCACCGTCTACCGCGGCCACCTCTTCGTGGGGGACGACCCCCTCGACGAGTCCCCGATGCGCCACCACCCGCTCACGCCCATGACCGACTCCAGCCTCCCGCGCCTGCTCGCCCCCCAGGTCAGCGGCGGTGAGGCCGACGTCGCGCTGGTGCCCTGGCCGGTGGTGGCCCAGGGGGCCGACGCGGTGCGCGACGCCATCGCGCGGGCCGGTGCCGAGGGGGCCCGGTTCGTGGTCGTCGACGCCCTGACCGACGCCGACCTGCGCACGCTCGCCGACGCGACGCGGGACCTGCGCCTGCTGACCGGCGGCAGCGCCCTCGCTCAGGGGCTTCCCGGCCCCCACGGGTCGGGCCGTCTGCCGCTCACGCCGCCCGAGGGGCCGCGCGTCGTGCTCTCGGGCAGCGCCTCGCGGGCGACCCAGGGCCAGGTGCGCCACGCCCTCGTCCAGGGCGGGGGACACCACCTGCTCCCGGCGGACCTGCGCGGGGACTTCGGGGCGACGGTGTCACGGGCCGTGGACCGCGCCCTGGAGGGCGGCGCGTCCCCGTTCGTGGTGTACGCGACCGCCGCGCCCGAACACGTCGTGGACACCGCCGACGCGCCGCTCATCGAGGAGGCGCTGGCCGAGATCGCCGAACGCCTGGTCACCGCGGGAGTGCGCGCGCTCCTGGTGGCGGGCGGGGAGACGAGCGGAGCCGTCGTGCGGCGCCTGGGCGTGGCCTCGCTCGCGCTGGGACCCGAGATCGACCCGGGCGTCGCGTGGACGCTCGGACACAGGAACGGTGAGGACGTCCAACTGATGCTCAAGTCCGGCAACTTCGGCCGCGAGGACCTGTTCGTCCGCGCCTGGGAGGGGGACAAGTGAACCGCGAAGCGCGCGAGGCCGCCCGGGAGCTGTGCGCGGCGGGACGCCGCGCCGTCGACCTGGGGCTCAGCCCGGGGGCCTCGGGCAACGTGTCCGCACGGGCCGGGGGGCTGACGCTGATGAGCCCCACGGGGGTCTCCCTGCGCGACCTCGACCCCGAGGACCTGTCCGTCCTGGACGAGGCGGGGGAGCACGTCGCCGGTCCGCCGCCCTCCAAGGAGTTCCCGCTCCACCTGGCGATGTACCGGCGGGTCGTGGACGCGGGGGCCGTCGTCCACCTGCACTCGCCCCACGCCTGCGCGGCCTCGTGCCTGCCCGCCTGGTCGGAGGCCTCCGCGCTGCCGCCCGTCACGCCCTACCTGGTCATGCGGGTCGGCCAGGCGCCCCTGGTGCCCTACGCGGCGCCGGGCAGCGACCGGCTCGCCGACAACCTCTCCTCCCTGCCCGGACGGTTCCGCGCCGCCCTGCTCGCCAACCACGGTTCGATCGTGGCCGCCGCGGGCCCGGCGGCGGCCCTGGACGGCGCCATCGAGCTGGAGGAGGCCTCGCGCATCGTGGTGTCCCTGCGGGGGAGTGAGTTCTCGGTGCTCTCGCCCGAGGACGTGCGCGAGCTGACCGGGCGCTACGGCACCGACTGGGACCTGTGACTCCGCGTCGGGGGTGACCCTTCCCGCCCGCCCCACCCCGTCCGGCTCCGTCCGCGACGACGGGGCGGGCGGCGGGCCTCGGTGGTCGGGCCGGGCCCGCACCGATCGCCTCCCGGGAGGGTGCGACGACGGCGGGTCGTCGCTGCGCTAACGGCGGGCGTACATCCGGCGCAGGGGCGAGGCGGTGACACCGTGCGCGACCACGCTGGCCGTGACGGCCAGCGTGACGGCGGCGAACAGGCGCGGGTCGTGCACGCCCTCGTGGGCCGAGTGCGCCGCGTAGAAGAGCGCGCTGACGCCCATCGGGCCGAACCACCCGGCGAAGGCCGCGTCGCGCGGCCGCAACCCCAGGGGCCGCGTCAGGACCATGAGCACGGGCGGACGGCGCAACAGCAGGACGGCCAGCACGAAGGCGAGCGCGGCCGGTCCGAAGCCGGCCCACTCCCGCCACGGCAGGACCGCGCCCAGCAGGACGAACACGGGCAGGGCCAGGTAGCGGTTGACCGCCTCGTCGATGTTCTGCTGCGGGCCGCGCTCCCCCTTGCGCACCGTCCGGTTGTAGGCCAGCCCCGCGACGAAGACGGCGAGCACACCGCCCACCCCGATCAGCCGGGCCACCCCGAGCACGGCGACGGCGAGCAGCAGTGTGAAGACGAGCGCGGGCCCGTCCTCCAGCTCCCGGCGACGGGTGGCCGCCTCCATCGCCTTTCCCGCGGCCGCTCCCAGGACCACGCCCAAGGCCACGGACCCCAGGATCTCCCACGCCAGGCGTCCCGCCACGTCGACGGGACCGGCGGAGGGCAGCACGGCGGCCACCGTGATCCCGACCAGGGCCAGGGCGAGCCCGTCGTTGGCCCCGCTCTCCCCGGTGAGGAGCTTGCGCAGGCGTTCGGACAGGTCGCGCTGGGCGGGCTTCCCGGTCACCACCGACGCGGCGAGCACCGGGTCGGTAGGGCACAGGCAGGCGCCCACCAGCGCCGCCAGGGCCAGGGGAAGGCCGAGCGACAGCGCCGCGGCGCCGGTCACGGCCGCCGCGACCGGCATGACGACGCACAGCAGCAGCGCCAGCGGGGCCACCAGCCCGCGCAGCGAGGTCACCGGGAACCGCAGTGCGGCCGTCATGACCGAGGCCGCCAGCAGGACGCGGGTTCCCTCCAGGAGGAGGGCGTCCCGCGTCTCGGCGGACAGCGTCAGCAGACCGAGCGCGTAGGGGCCCAGGGCCACGCCGAGCAGCAGGGCGAGGAGCGGCTCACTCAGGGGCAGTTCCCGGAAGCGGTCGCTGAACAGTGCGAGGAGCACGCTGAGCGTGCCGACGGCCGCGTACGCCAGGGGGAGCGGGTCCATGGACCTCCTTCGTCACCTCGTGTCCGTTCCGGTCGCGGAGGCGGTGCGTCGACACCTCCGCCGGAGCAGGGTAGCGGCCGCGTGCGCCTTCGCGCCGTATCCGGACCGGGGAGTCGAAGACCAGACGGCAGACCGAAGAGGTCATCGGCCTGCCGCCTGACATGGAAGCGTTACCGTGAAGGGGACGGCCCCGCCGGTGCCGGCACACCGGCGAGACCGAGTATGAGGTCACGGACCTCGGTGGCCGCGACGCGTTCCCGGGCGAAGCCCGGATCGGAGCACAGCACCAGGGGACCGTCGTCGGGGTCCTCGTGCGCGCGCCCGTGGGTGCCGCGCACACAGCCCGGGTCGAGCGGGACCACGTTCATGGCGTAGCGCAGGCCGGCCTTCTTGCGCACGAGGTTGGTCGCCGCGCGCGCCCTGACGAACCGGTCCGCGGGGTCCAGGAAGAGCTCGGCGGGGTCGTAGCCCGGCTTGCGGTGGATGTCCACGCCCCGCGCGAAGTCCGGTGCCGCCCCGTCGCGCAGCCAGTAGTAGTAGGTGAACCAGGCGCCCGGGTCGGCCACGAGGACGAGCTCGCCGGAGCGCTCGTGGTCCAGGCCGTGCTCCGCCTGCCCGTCGCGGTCCAGGACCAGGTCCACCCCCTCCACCCCGGCGAGGAGGCGGGCGACCCCGGACACGTCGCCGGGGTCGCGGACGTACACGTGGGCGCACTGGTGGTCGGCCACCGCGAAGGCGCGCGACTCCCACGGGTCCAGGTACTCCATCCCGTGCTGGGTGTACACCTCCAGCAGTCCGGCCTCGCGCAGCACCCGGTTGACGTGCACGGGCCTGTCGGCGGGGGTGATGCCGTACTCGCTCAGGACCATCACGGCGGTGCCCGAGCGCTCGGCGTCGTCCAGCAGGGGCGTCAGGGCCGCGTCCATGTCGACCACCGCCCGGCGGGCCCGCTCCGAGTCGGGGCCGTACCGTTGCAGGTCGTAGTCCAGATGGGGGACGTAGCACAGGGTCAGGTCGGCCCGCGGCATCAGCCTGCGGGTCGCGGCCACGATCCACTCGGTGGAGCGGATCGAGGCGGTCGGCCCCCAGTAGTGGAAGAGCGGGAAGGGCCCCAGCTCAGCGGTCAGCTCGTCGTGGAGCGCGGGCGGACGGGCGTAGCAGTCGGGGGACTTGCGCCCGTCGGCGTGGTAGACCGGCCTGGGCGTGACGGTCCAGTCGGTGGTGGCGCCCATGGCGTACCACCAGCACACGTTCGCGGTGCGAAAACCCGGCCGGTGGCGTCGGGCGGTCTCCCACACCTTCTCGCCCTGGACCAGGCGGTTGTGCTGGCGCCACAGGTACACCTCGCCCAGGTCCCGGAAGTACCAGCCGTTGCCGACGGCGCCGTGCCCCGCCGGGGTCCGGCCGGTCAGGAACGTGGACTGGACGGTGCAGGTGACGGCGGGCAGGACGGTCTCCAGCGGGGCCTGCCAGCCCTTCTCGGCCACGGCCCGGAGCCGGGGCGCGTGCCGTAGCAGCCGGGGTGTGAGCCCGACCGCGTCGACCACGAGCAGGCGCGGTTCCTCCGTCGGCATGGGGGTGTCCCTTCGGTTCGGGGGTGTCAGAGGAGGGTCAGGCCGAGGTCGGTCAGGCGGTCGCGGGCCCAGGCCACCTCGGCGGCGATGCCCTCGGTGAGGCCCTTGCCGTCGGCGGGGCGCAGCTCCTCGGGCAGCACCGACCAGGTGTAGGTCTCCACCTCCACGTGGTCGGTGCGCGCGCCGCCGGGCCCCAGGAGGCGGCCCAGGGTGTCGGTGAGGTGGTCGGTGGTCCCGCGCAGCGGGGCGGTGGCGGGGGCGTGCAGGGGCACGTGGAAGTGGGTGCGCCAGGGCGCGCCATCGGGCAGGGGAGCGGCGTCGCCCAGGGCCTCGTGCAGGTCGTCGCGGCCCTCCCGCGCGCCGTCCTCACCATGTGCGCGCGTCTGGTGCAGGAAGCGGTCCTCGGTGAAGGCGGCGAGGGCCTCGCGCGCGGCAGGGTCGGCCGGGTCGGGGACCTCCACGGCCGCCGACGCCTGGGTCTTGACCACGGGCAGGCCCGCGGCGCGGAGCCGGTCCAGGGCCGCCCCCGGCTCCTCGAAGGCCGTCGCGAGGTGGCAGGTGTCCAGACACACGCCCACGTGCGGCGGCGGGTCCCTGAGCAGGAGGGCCGCGTCCCGGGTGGTCTCGACGACGCACCCGGGTTCGGGTTCCAGCCCCACCCGCACCGGCCGCCCCTGCCGTGCCAGGTCCTCCAGGGCTTCGGAGAGTTCGGCCAGGTGCGCGCGGGCGGTGGCCAGGCGGTCGGGATCCCACGGTTCGCGCCAGGCCAGGGGGAGGGTGGAGACGCTGCCCCGCGCGGCGTCGTCGGGGAGCAGCCGCGCCAGCACCCGGGCGCAGTCCACCGTGTAGTCCAGCCTGGCCCGGTCGGTCCAGTCGGGGTGGTACACGGCCCGCTTGACCACGGGAGCGTGGAACCCGGTGTAGGGGAAGGCGTTGAGGGTCACCGTCTCCAGCCCCGCGGCCCCCAGCTCCGCGCGCAGCCGGTCGGTCAGGCGCGGGTCCGCCGCCAGCTCCCGGGCCAGCGGAGCGGGCAGCCACAGGCCCAGGCCGAGCCGGTCCGCGCCCAGGGCCTCGCGCACGCCGCCGCCGTGGACGCGGATCTGACGCAGGACGCCGTCCAGGTCCTCGGCCGGGTGCACGTTGGTGCAGTAGGCGAGGTGGACGACCGTGCCGTCGGGGTGGCGCAGCCTCACGCGGCACCTCCGCCCGCGCGCTCGCCGCGCAGCACCGAGTTCCCCGAGTAGGTCGCGGTGTGGTCGGCCCCGTGCACGTCGTCCAGCAGCAGGCGTCCGCTGCGGCCGTAGAACTCCACGGGGTTGTCCCACAGCACCCGTTCGACGTCGCGGTCGGTGAAGCCCGCGGCGAGCATGGCCTCGCCGGTGCGCAGGGTGGCCAGCGGATCGCTGCGGCCCCAGTCGGCGGCCGAGTTGACCACCATCCGCTCCGGGCCCCACTCCGACAGGACGCGGACCATGCGCTCCGGGCTCATCTTGGTGTCGGGGTAGATGGAGAAGCCCAGCGTGCACCCCGACTCGTGCACCATGGCCACGGTGGCCTCGTTGAGGTGGTCCACGAGCACCCGCTCGGGCGCGAGGCCCGACTCGGCGACCAGCTGGAGGGTGCGGCGGGTCCCCTCCACCTTGTCGCGGTGCGGGGTGTGCACCAGGACGGGCAGCTCGAACTCCCCGGCCAGCTCCAGCTGGTGGCGGAAGGCCCTCTCCTCCTCGGCGGTGCGGGAGTCGAAGCCCACCTCGCCCACCGCCACCACGCCGTCCTTGGCCAGGTAGCGGGGAAGCAGGTCCAGCACCCCCTCCAGGCGGGGGTCGTTGGCCTCCTTCGGGTTGAGCGCGATCGTGCAGTGGTGGCGGATCCCGAACCGCTCGGCCCGGAACCGCTCCCAGCCCACGAGGCCGTCGAAGTAGTCGCGGAACGAGCTCACGCCGGTCCGGGGCTGGCCCAGCCAGAACGACGGCTCGACCAGCGCGCGCACCCCGGCGGCGTACATCGCCTCGTAGTCGTCGGTGGTGCGCGAGGTCATGTGGATGTGCGGGTCGAAGATACGCATCACGCCTCCGTTCGGTGGGTGTCCAGGCGGGCGGCCTGCCCGGGGAAGCGCCGCAGCACGAGGTGGACGTCGGCGGGGACCGGCCGCCCCGCCAGAACCCGCTCCTCGGCGTGGTCGGCGCACATGCGCGCCAACTCCTCGTCGGCGCGGTCGGGCAGTCCGGCCGCCGACCCCAGCGGCACCCCGGTGAACAGGCACTTGAGGATTCCCTGACGCCAGGAGTCCGCGTCGAGCAGGGCCGTCGCCGCGCTGGAGGCCGCCGCCGCGACCAGCCGGGTGTCGTTGGTGCGCATCGCGTCGGCCAGCAGCTCGCGCGCCGCGCCGGCCAGCTCCTCCCGGCCGGCGCCGAGCACGTCGAGCACGTCCAGGCCCCGCAGGACGGCACGCCGCTCACCCGCGTCACCGTGGTGGTACAGCTCGCGGACCTCCCGGGCCAGCTCCGGCGGGGCCAGGGCACCGGCCAGCGCGCTCAGCAGCGCCACGCGCGCCAGGTCCTCCAGGGTCGGCCCGGCCACCCCGTCGGGGTCGCCGGAGGGACCGGCCCCCCGTGCCACGCTCCTGGCCGCCGCGGGGAAGAGCACGGCGATCCGCGCGGGCCGCTCCCGCACCCGCCCGACCTGGGTGGCGAGGGCCTCGCGCGCCGCGGCCGTGTCCAGGAAGGCGTACTCCCCGCTCACGCGTCCGCCCTCCGCCCGCGTGAGTCGGCCAGCGCCCGGGTGAGCGCGCGGATCGACCGCTCGGCCACCAGGGGAGCGGCGTGCCCGTGGCGGGGCAGCTCCACCGACGCCAGGCCCCGGTAGCCGACATCCTCCAGGGCGCCCAGGACTCCGGGCAGGTCGATCTCGCCGTCGCCGAACTCCAGGTGCTCGTGCGTGCCCGGCCGCATGTCGTCCAGCTGCACGTTGGCGATCAGGGCCCCGGCGCGCCGGACGGCGCCCTCGGGACCGTCCGGCTCGTTGCACACGCCGTGCCCGACGTCGACCGTCACCCGCAGTCGCGGCGGGTCTCCGAGCCGGTCGCGCAGCTCCAGCGCGTCGGCCACCCGTTCGGCGAACATGCCGGGCTCGGGTTCGAACGCGCAGTCCACGCCGAGGTCGTCGGCGGTGGCCAGGACACGTTCCACGCCGGAGGTCAGCCGCGACCAGCCCCGCTCCCGGCTCACCCCCGCCGGGAGGACGCCCGACCAGAAGGAGACGGCCTCGGCCCCCAGGTCGTCGGCGATGCGCACCGCGCGGCGCAGCAGGTCCACCCGCAGGTCGGCGCCCTCGTCGGAGACCAGGGTGGGTTCGTGCTTGCGGCGCGGGTCCATCAGGTAGCGGGCGCCGGTCTCCACGACCACCGCCAGGCCCAGGTCGGACAGCCGCCGACCGATCCGGGCCGTGCGCGCGAAGGCGTCCGGCGCGAAGGGGTCCAGGTGCGGGTGGTCCAGCGTCAGCCCCACCCCCTCGTAGCCGAGGTCGGCGATGATGGCGAGCGCGTCGTCCAGCCGGTGGTCCCAGAAGCCGTTGGTGCCGTATCCGAACCTCACGTGAACGACACCGCCTTGGACGCTCGCGCCGCCACGGGTGCGCCCACGGCGAGCGCGCACGCGACGTTCGGCGCGCCGTACCCGGCCAGCAGGGCCGCCTGGAGCGGGATCATCCCCCGGATGCCCACACCCGTGGCCGTGCGCGCGTTGTGCGCCTCGGGTTCGACCAGCGCCCGGACCTGGGCCGATCCCACCCTCACCGCGAAGACCCCCGCGAGCGAACCCGCCAGGACCCTCTCCGCGACGCCGCCCGCCGCACGTCCGGGGGCGGGCCGGGCGGGCGCGGCGGCGAGCGCGGCGCTGGCCAGGGTGCACAGCAGCGCCCCCGCCGCGACGCAGGGCCGCGTCCCGTGCACCTCGCCCCGGCTCAGGGCGGTCACCCCGAGCGTGTGGGCGGCCATCGCCAGCGCGGGCCTGGCCGCGTCGGCGGGGCGCGCGCCCGCGCCCAACAGCACGTCCAGCCCCCGGGCCGCCGCCATGCCCAGCGGTGCCAGCGGTGTCCTCTTGAGGAAGAGGTCGTAGCCCCACACGGTGGCAGTCAGGGCCGCGGCCACCCCCGCGGCCCGGCGTCCGCCCGCCGCCGCGGCCAGACCCACGCCCGTCACGGTCAGCCCCGAGGCGACGGCCAGGGCCTCGCCGGGACGGACCGCCCCGGAGGGGATGGGGCGTTCGGGGCGCTCGACCGCGTCCACCTCCCGGTCGGCGTAGTCGTTGAGGGCCATGCCCGCCCAGTACAGGCAGACCGAGGCCGCGGGCAGCGCCCAGGCCCCGGGGCCGCGCAGGCCGCCCGCCGCCGCGGCACCGGCCAGGGTGTCGCCGGGAACGCTCAGCGCCGCGGGCAGGCGCACCAGTCTCGCCAGGTCGCGTGCTCTCATTCGTCCTCCTCCGCCGGTGCCGCGCACCAGGACGTCAGGGCCCGCCACTGTTCGGCGAGGCCGTGTTCGCGGGTGCCCACGGGATCCTTGAAGAAGAAGGCCAGCTCCGGAACGGGGCCGACCCGGCCCCGCCGGTGGGCGTGGGCGGTCAGCCGCGCCAGGTCCAGCACCAGGGGCGCGGCCAGTGCCGAGTCGTAGCCCGACCAGGTGAACTGGAGGGTCATCCGCGCCCCCAGGAACCCCTCGAAGGAGACGTGGTCCCAGGCGACCTTGGCGTCCCCCAGGTCGGGGACGTAGTCGATGTGCAGGGGCCCGTCCGGCCCGTGGCCGAGCATGTGCTCCAGCCCCCGGGCCTTGGACGCGAGCTTGCTCTCGGCGTTGGCCGGGTCGGCCAGGGTGGCGCCGTCGCCGCCGCCGAGCAGGTTGACCGAGGACCACGAGCGCACGTGCAGCGCCCGGGCGGCGAACATCGGCGCCAGCGCGCTCTTGACCAGGGTCTCCCCGGTCTTGCCGTCGGACCCGGCCCACGGCACGCCCGAGCGCTCGGCGAGCCGCGCCAGGGCGGGCAGCCGGGGCCCGGTGTTGGGCGTGAACTCCACGAACGCGCAGCCCGCGCGCAGGGCCGCGTACGCGTACGCGGAGCTGGCCGGGATCCGCGCGGTCCCGGCGTCCAGGGCCGCCTCCAGCGCGTCGGCGTCGCCGTGCTCGGCGTGAGGTTCGGGCCGGGGCTCGGTGCTGGACAGGTCCACCACCACGACGCGTTCGAGCGCCTCCCGCTCGGCGAACTCGCGCAGGTCCGCCTCCAGGCGGTCCACGTCCCGGCGCCCCACTCCGGCGGAGGCGGCGTCCAGGCCCCGGCGCAGACCGTGCTCGGTCCGGTCCAGCTCGTCGGCGAAGGCCGGTGGCAGGTGCGCGGGCAGCACCCCCGCACGGGCCAGCCGCTCGGCGCTCTCGCGCAGGCGGATCTCGGAGACGTCGTGGCCGCCGAAGACCAGGTCACCGATCCCGGGCAGGCGCGCCGGGGCGAACTCGGGGCGCTCGGTCACGCACCCCGTCCGCCCCGACGCGCCGGACCGCACCGCGAGGGCTCCCAGGACGGCGGTGGTCGCCACCGATCCGCGTGCTCCGATCAGCCATACTCCGACTCGCGTCAACGCATGCTCCCCTCTGCGTGCCTTCGGGCGTTCTGGGAACGGTGTGGTCACTGGTCGCCGCTGTCGGCGCCGCCCTCCACCGGCGCGCCGCTCTCACCGGCCTCCGCGCCGTCGGGGCCCAGGGCGCCGCTGCCGGGCGCCGCGGGCAGGTACAGGTGGACGTGGCCGTGGCCGGACTCGACACTGACCATGTCCAGCTGGGTGGCCGCCACCGACCAGCCACGGACCGCCTGGGTGCGCAGGTCCCCGGCCAGCTCCAGCAGCTCCGCCCGCTGTTCGTCCTGGGCGCGCTCGGCGTTGGAGTAGGCCACGACCGCGGACCCCAGCAGGTCCACGGCGTTGGACAGCCCCGCGTGCGCGACGTTGTGGCCGGTGTTCCCGGACGGGGCGTCCTCGAAGTGGGCGGCCGCGTCGTGGACGGTCGTCAGCCAGGAGTCGACCTCCCCGGCGTCGGGGACGTCCCCGGCGGGGGTGGAACCGTCGGGTGGAACGGCCGCGTCCAGGCTCTCCACCACGGGCACCAGCTGCTCGTGCGCGGCGCTGGTGCGCTCGACGAGCTGGTCGACCTGCGCGCGGTCGCGCTCCTGCGAGGAGGCCTGGAGTTCGGCGACGCGCGCCGGGTCGGGGGCGGTGTGGTCGTCTCCGGTGAAGGAGAGGACGAGGACCGCGACGAGGGCGGCGACCACCAGGACGGATCCGGCGGTCAGCCCCCAGGTGAGCCTGGGCGAGGGGGTCTTCGTCGCCTCGCGGGACGGGTCGGGGGAGGAGAGGTCCTTCTTGGCGGACACCGTGACACCTTCTTCTCGTCGTACCTGGGGGCCAAGCGCCGCGACGTCGCGCTTCTTTCGGTGGGGCGCCACCGCGGGGGCTGCGGGGCCGGCCGGAACCGGCCCCGCCGTGGTCGCGGGACCCCCGGCGAACGCTCACCCCCGGGTGGGGGGCGGCGTCCGCCGGGGGCGTTCCGTCACTCGTCGTCGATGAGGGGACGCAGCCTGTCGGCCAGTTCCACCAGCTCCTCTCTCGCGGCCTCGTCGGCGACCGCCTCGGCCACCTCGACGAACCGGTCCAGGGCGCGCGTGGCCTGCCCGGTACGGCCGACGTCCAGGTGGTGTTCGGCCAGCTCCAGCTGCGGGGTCAGCCGACGCGCCTCGGACATGGTCAGCGCGCCGTCGGCCTCCAGGGCGTCGACGCGCTCCTGGACCTCGGCGAACGTGACCGGTTCGACCGCGTCCAGCTCCTGGACCCGGACGTCGCGGAAGAGCACCCGGTCGGCGTCGCCGTGGTTCTGCAACCCGATGTGGCCCGAGGCCAGGTCGCGTGCCGGGTCGGTGCTCTCGAACTCGTTCACCAGCTCCCCGTTGATCCACACGCGGATCATCGGGTCGGCCACCTCGATCTCCATCTCGTTCCACTCGCCGATCCGCGCGGGGTGGGAGTCGGCCGCCTGGAAGTCGTAGACGGCACCGGTCTGGTGGATCGGGTCACCGTCGGGAGCCCCGTAGCCGTCGATCTGGATCTCGTAGCCCTCCTCGACGGCGACCCAGGGGTCGTCCCCGGGAGCGGGGAAGCCGACGAAGACACCGGAGTTGTCCGTCTCCTCGGAGGCGAGGAAGTCCAGCTTCAGCCGGTAGGACTCCATCTCCGTCTCGTGCCAGAGCAGCCCCATGCCGCCCTGGGTCTCCAGGGCACAGCCCTCGCCGTCGTCGACGACGCCGAAGCCGCCCGGGCCCGCCATGGTCCACCCGTCGAGCGACGCGCCGTCCCACAGGGGGGTGTAGCCGTCCTCGGCCTCGGGCGGGGCGCACTCCGGCGGCTCGGTGCCGCCCGCCTCGACCGTGATGGTGGCGGTGTCGGAGGCGCCGGTGTCGCCGTCGCCGTCGGTGGCCACGGCGCTGACCTCGTACTCGCCCGCGGTGGCCCCCTGCCAGGTCGCCGTGTAGGGGCCCTCGGTCACCGTGGCGACGACCTCGTCGCCGACGAGGAAGTCCACCTTCTCCACACCGGCCTCGGCGTGGTCGGTGACCTCGGCGGAGAGGGGAACGTCCTCGCCCTCCTCGAAGACCGCCCCGTCCTGCGGGCTGGTCAGCTCGGTCTGGGGGCCGTGCTCCCCGTGGCCGTCCAGGACCGCCTCGAAGTAGTTGACGTTGAACAGGCCGTCCTCGACGGCGGGGCCCTCACCGTCGAAGACCAGGTACAGCGTGAAGGTCTCCCCGGGGTCGGTGACGTCCATGGTCACGTCGGCCCACTCCTGCCAGCCGCCGGTGGAGGGCACGTCGACGCTGCCGAGCAGTTCGCCGTCGGGGGCGTCCATGCGCGCCTCGATCGTTCCGCCCGCCCCCGCGGAGGCGACCCGGAACTCCATCTGCTCGACCCCGACCAGGTTGGTCGTGTCGTAGGCCGTCCAGTCGCCGTGGCCGATGTGGCTGACGTTGACCAGGCCGCCCTCGGCGTCCTCGGTGGGCTCGGTCCGGACCCCCTCGCTGTCGGTGAAGTACTGGGCCTGCGTCCGTGCGGGCTTGAGCGTGATCCCGTCGCTTCCGGTGAGGGCGGGCACCCCGTCCCCGCCGGAGTCGGTGTACTCGGCCTGCAACGCCCAGAAGATGTTCATGTCGTGCCCGTGGCCGCCGTCGACCTCGGTGAGGCTGACGTCCTCACAGCTGTCGTACTGGGTCCACGGGTGGGCGTGCCGGTCGTGGCCGAGCGAGGCCGTGACCGCGACGTCGCCGCAGTCGATGCCCGCGCCGACCGAGCCGTCCTCGGCGTCCTCCACGTCCACGGTGAAGGGGATCTCGTCACCCCAGTGGAAGAACTGTCCGTCCCGCGGGGTCTGGAAGGAGACGTCGGGCGCGGTGTTGCCCGCGGTGACCGTCGTGGTGGCCGTCCCCGTGCGCCCCTCGCCGTCGGTCACGGTGAGAACGACCGTGTACTCGCCCGCCTCCTCGAAGGTGTGGGTGGGCGAGACCTCGGTCGAGGTCTGGCCGTCGCCGAACGACCACGCGTACTCCATGGGCAGGCCGCCGGGGTGGTGGGAGCCCTCCGCGGAGAACTCCACCTCCAGCGGGGCCGGTCCCGAGGTCGTGGAGGCGCTGATGTCGGCCACAGGGGTGGTCCCGCCGCCGGTGTAGTCGATGCGCGAGAGCGCCGAGTCGTCGGCTCCGCCGAAGTAACCGGACCCGTACTCCAGCACGTACAGGGAGCCGTCCGGGCCGAACTCCATGTCCATGGGGTTGGCCAGGCTGATGTCGGGGACGGTCTCGGTGATGTCCAGGACGTCGCCGTCGTCGCCCAGGTGCACCTGCTTGATCCAGTCGCGGTCCCACTCGTAGAACAGCGGGATGCCGTCGTAGTACTCGGGCCACTTGGTGTCCGACTCCAGCTCGGGGTCGAACCGGTAGGCCGGGCCGCCCATCGGGGCGCCGCCGCCCGTGCCCAGCTGCGGGAACTCCTCCGACTCCTCGTAGCTGTACCAGATCGAGGCGGGGGTGACCGGGGGCAGCTCCTCCAGGCCGGTGTTGCGCGGGGAGTCGTTCACCGGCGCGGCGCAGTCGAACTCCTCGCCGGAGGTCCCGGAGGTGAAGTCGTAGTCGACGAACGCGCTGTTGTTACCGATGCAGTAGGGCCAGCCGATGTTGGCGGGCTCGGTGATGGCGTGCCAGGAGACCGTGTTCTGCGGTCCCCGCTCCGGGTCGGGCTCGTTGGCGTCGGGGCCGTAGTCGCCCAGGTAGACGGTGCCGTCCTCCTCGTCCACCGTGAACCGGAACGGGTTGCGCAGGCCCATGGCGTAGATCTCGGGCCGGGTCTGCTCGCCGCCGTACTCCTCCGGCGGGAAGAGGTTGCCCTCGGGGATCTCGTAGCCGCCGTCGTCGGTGGGCGTGATCCGCAGCAGCTTGCCGCGCAGGTCGTTGGTGTTGGCCGAGCTGCGCTGGGCGTCGAAGGCGGGGTTGCGCGACTCGCGCTCGTCGATGGGCGTGTAGCCGTCCGACCCGAACGCGCTGGTGTCGTCGCCCGTGGCCAGGTAGAGGTTGCCCTCGGCGTCGAAGTCGATGTGGCCGCCGACGTGGCAGCACATGCCCCGGTCGGTCCCGACCTCCAGCAGGACGTCCTCGCTGCCCAGGTCCAGGGCGGGGGAGTCCCCGTCCGTGAACTGGAAGCGGGAGAGGTTGTTGTGGCCCTCGTAGGGCTCGAAGTCCTCCGGTGAGCCGTCCGCGGGCGCCTCACCCGGCGGGATGCCCTCGATCACGGGCGCGTAGTACAGGTACACCCACCCGTTCTCCTCGAAGTCCGGATCCAGGGCGATGCCCTGTAGCCCGTCCTCGTCGTGGTTGTACACCGGGACCTGGGCGATCAGCTCGGTGGTGTAGGTGTCCGGGGACCACAGCCGCACATCGCCGCCGCGGGTGATGTGCATCACGCGGCCGTCGGGCAGGACCGCCAGGCCCATGGGTTCACCCACGGCGTCCTCGCCCTGCGCGAGGGTGACCTTCTCGAAGTTGTCCCACTGCGTGGCGCCGCAGTCGCCCTCGGCGGTCCCGGCCGCCCACCGCAGTCCGCCGAGCAGGTGCTGGGTGAACTCCGGCTCGGAGTAGGACTCGACGGTGTGGCCACCGCCGGTGTACCAGGACCGGCCGCCGTCGTAGGCCTGACACCAGGCGATCGGGTGGTCCCACCCCATCTGGCCCCCGGGATCGACCTGGTCGGCGTAGGAGTCCTCGTCGAGCCCGGCCAGGACGTGCACGTCGCCGCGGGGGGACAGGTCGAAGTCGTACCACTCGTCGCGGCGCTCCCAGCTGGCCGGAAGGTGCTCGGTGGAGGGGTGGACCCTGTCGTTGACCACCACCTGGGCGTCCTGTGTGCCGGGCGGGTGGCTGGAGAAGTAGCCGCCGACGAGGTCGCCGTACCACTCCCAGTCGTAGTGGGTGTCGGAGGCGGAGTGGACGCCGACGAAGCCGCCGCCGCCCTGGACGTAGCGCTCGAAGGCGCCCTGCTCTTCCTCGTTGAGCACGTCGCCGGTGGTGGACAGCCAGATCACCGCGTCGTAGGCGGCCAGGTCCTCGTCGTTGAACACCGAGGAGTCCTCGGTGTGCGCGGTCTGGAAGCCGTGCTCCTCGCCGAGCGCCTCGATGAGCGCGACGCCGTGGGGGATCGAGTCGTGCCGGAAGCCGGTGGTCTTGGAGAAGATCAGCGTGTTGAACGCGTCCTCACCGGTCTCGTCGGCGTGGGCGACCGGTGCGGTCAGGGTGAGCGCCATGGCGACACCCGACGCCAGCGCGCCCAGTGTCAGCAGGGGTCTCTTCTTCATACGGAACCTCACCTGGGGGGTGGGAGCGAATCGATGAGTCCGTGCGGCGTGCCGGCGCCGACGGCAGGGCGGCCCGGTGGTCGTGGCCCGGTGGGGGCCGTGTGGCTGCGACCGGTGGGCTGACGGGGAGTTCCTGCTATCAGGTGCGGGAAGCGGGGGTGCCGCCTCATCGGTCTCAGCCCATACCGGATCCTTTCCTCGCTGGACTTCACCTGGTGCAGGCGGTGCAGCTCTTGGTAACCGGCGAAGGCCATGCTGGCGGTCCGGAGACGCCACATCACCCAGCCTTGTGACCTGCCTCACCTGCTGCCTCGAACCGTACGCCGGGCTTATGTCGATCGTCAAGCAGAAGTTGTCAGTGCAGGTCGCAATAGGTGGAGTCCGGTCATCCAATAGGCCCTGGTCCGCAGGGGGATGCGGTGCGTGCTTTCCAGGTCTGCGAGTGCGCCTGATGTCACCCTTTGGGTTTGGTTTGTGACTCAGGGTGCTTGAATGGTGGCACACGGAGGCGCCGGTGGAGGCCGGAGCCCGGACCGGCTCCGGCCTCCACCGGCGCTACCTGTCCGGCGGGCGGGCCCTCACTCTGTCAGCTGCTCCTCCCCGCGTGCGGCCCCGGTGCCGTGGTACCTGCCCAGGGGCAGCATGAGGGGCCTTCCCGACGTGGGGTCGGTGATCACCTCGCTGCGCAGGCCGAACACGGCGTGCACCGTCTCTGGGGTGAGCACCCGCTCGGGCGTGCCCGCGGCGTGCAGCCGCCCGGACGCGAGCGCGATGAGGTGGTCGGCGTAGCGCGCGGCCAGGTTGAGGTCGTGCAGGACCAGCACGATCGTCGTCCCCAGTGAGCGGTTGAGGTCGGTGAGCAGGTCCAGGACCTCGACCTGGTGGCTGACGTCGAGGAACGTGGTCGGCTCGTCCAGCAGGAGCAGGTCCGTGCGCTGGGCCAGGGCCATCGCGATCCACACGCGCTGGCGCTGCCCGCCGGAGAGCTCGTCGACGGGCCTGTCGGCGAGGTCGACCGTCTGCGTCGCCTCCAGCGCCTCGGCCACGGCCTCGTCGTCCTCCCGGCTCCACCGCGAGAGCATCCTCTGGTGGGGGTGGCGGCCCCGCCCGACGAGGTCGCTCACGGTGATGCCCTCCGGGGCGATCGGCGACTGCGGCAGCAGCCCGAGCGTGCGCGCGAGCTCCTTGGACGGCAGGCGGTGCACCTCCTTGCCGTCCAGGAGCACGTGCCCGACCCGGGGCGCGAGCAGCCGCGACATCGAGCGCAGCAGCGTGGACTTGCCGCACGCGTTGGCGCCCACGATCGCGGTGATCCTCCCGGGCGGGATGGTCAGGTCCAGGGACTCGATGACGACGCGGTCCTTGTAGCCGAGCGTCAGGTCCTCGACGAGCAGCGAATGGGCCGTGGTCACAGCGAGCCTCCCACGCGGTTGGTGCGGACGATCAGGTAGACGAGGTAAGGGGCGCCGAGCACGCCGGTGACGACCCCGACCGGGTAGCGGGTCCCGAAGGCGAACTGCGCGCACAGGTCGGCGACCAGGATCAGCAGCGCCCCGACCAGCGCGGAGGGCACGAACAGGGAGCCGTTCGGTCCGACCAGGCGCGCCGCGATCGGCCCCGACAGGAAGGACACGAAGGCCACCGGCCCCGCCGCGGCGGTCGCGAAGGCGATGAGCCCCACCGCCGCGACGATCGCGACGAGCCGGGTCAGGTCCACGCGCACGCCCAGGGCCGATGCGGTGTCGTCGCCCAGCTGGAGCGCGGAGAGGTTGCCCGACTGGTGCAGGAGCACGGGGGAGAGCACGGCCAGCGCGACCAGCACCGGGACGGTCTGGTCCCAGCTGGCGCCGTTGAGGCTGCCGGTCAGCCACCGCATCGCCTCCTGGAGGTCCCACTGGGCGGCCTGGTCGAGGATGTAGTCGGTGACGCTGGTGAGCATGGCGGCGATGCCGATGCCGATCAGGATCAGGCGCGTCCCGGCCACCCCGTCCTTGAAGGACAGCCCGTACACGGCCAGCGCCACGAGCAGGCCCGCGACGATCGCGAAGGCCGACACCCCGGCCTCGCCGAGCGAGAGCACCACGATCGCGAACACGGCCGCCGCGCTGGCCCCCGCGCTGATGCCGATGATGTCCGGGCTGGCCAGGGGGTTGCGCAGCATGGTCTGGAACGTCACACCCGCGAGCCCGAAGCACAGCCCCGCCGCCACCGCGAGCACGGCCCGCGGCAGCCGGAGCCGTCCCACGGTGAACGAGGCGCCCGGCACGTCCTGGCCCAGGACCACCCGCACGACGTCGCCCAGCGGGTAGAAGGTCTGCCCGACCATCAGGGTCAGGGCGAACACGAGGACGATCGAGACGGCCAGGGCGGCGATCACGGCGCGCCGCCGGTACGCGCGGCGCACCCGGCCGCGGGTGACGGTCTCGACGGTGGAGGCGCTCACAGTGCACGAACCTTCTGACGGCGGACGATGTAGATGAAGAACGGGGCGCCGATCAGCGCGGTCACGATCCCCACGTCGATCTCCGCGGGGCGCGCCACGATGCGGCCGACCACGTCCGCCGCGGTCAGCAGGGCCGCGCCGGTGAGCGCCGAGAACGGGATCAGCCACCGGTGGTCCACGCCCACGAGCAGGCGGCACACGTGCGGGACGACCAGGCCGACGAAGCTGATCGGCCCGGTGACGGCGGTGCTCGCGCCGCACAGCACGACCGCGCCGACGAAGGCCGCGCCCCGGGCGAGGGCGACGCGTTCGCCCAGACCCGCGGCGAGCTCGTCGCCCAGCGCGAGGAGGTTGAGCGCACGCGCCGACAGCAGGCACACGACGAACCCGGCCAGGAGGAAGGGCAGCACCTGCGTGACGCTGTCGAAGGTCCCGCCGCCCACGCCGCCGATCTGCCAGGACCGGGCCCCGTCGGCGATGTCGGCGCGCGGGAGCACGACGGCCCTGATGAAGGAGGCCAGGGCCGCGGTGGTCGCCGCCCCGGCGAGGGCGAGCTTGAGCGGTGTGGCCCCGCCACGCCCCAGGGAGCCGATCGTGTAGACGAACACCGTGGTGACGCCCGCGCCGACGATCGCCACCCAGACGAAGCTGGTCGCGGAGGCCAGACCGAAGTAGGCGATGCCCGCGACGACGGCGAGCGAGGCGCCCATGGTCACGCCCAGGATGCCCGGGTCGGCCAGCGGGTTGCGGGTCACGCCCTGCATGACCGCCCCCGCCACGCCCAGGGCGGCGCCGGCGAGCACGGCCAGCAGGGTCCGGGGGATGCGCTTGGCCACAGCCGCCTGGTCGAAGTTCTCGGCCGCGCCGCCGAACGCCGCCACGACGGCCGTCCAGGGCACGTCGCGCGAGCCGACCACGACCGAGGCGAACATGAGCGCGGCCAGTGCGCCCAGCACCACCAGCAGCCACAGGGTTTTGCCGCGCCTCGGGCGCCGCACGACGGCGGCGCCCGAGACGGCGGGTGGGGTGTCCGTTGTCACTGCGCCCCGTCAGCGGCCTCGGCGAGGAGCGACAGGTAGTCGTCCAGGACCCACGAGATCGACAGCGGGGTCGGGTTCGCGGCCGTGCCCAGCGGGTCGTCACCGGGGAGGTTGACGACGGAGCCGTTCGCCACCGCGGGCATCTGCGACAGCAGCGGGTCACCCTCCAGGGTCTGCACCAGCTCCTCACCGCCGTAGGTGACGATGATGTCGACGTCGTTGAACGCGTCCGCCTGCTCGGCGCTCTGGCTCAGGGAGAACTGGTCGGTCTCGGCCGAGGCGGTCGCGATGCTCTCCGGGGTCTCCAGGCCCAGGTCTTCGAAGAACATGGCGCGCGTGTCGTGTGTGGTGTAGAAGCTGACCTCGCTCAGGTCCGTGGTGTCCACGTGGGTCAGGAACATCGCGGACCGGCCCTCGAACTGCGGGTACTCCGCGACCGAGTCCTCGATGTCCTGCTCCAGGCTGGCGATGAGCTCCTCGCCCTCGGCCGCCATGCCCAGGGCCTGGCTGTTGAGCTCGATCATCTCTCGCCACGGCGTTCCCCAGGCGGTCTCGGGGTAGGCGACCACGGGGGCGATCTCGCTCAGCGTGTCGTAGTCCTCCTGGGTCAGCCCGGAGTAGGCGGCCAGGATCACGTCCGGAGCGGTGTCCGCGACGGCCTCGAAGTCGATGCCGTCCGTCTCGTCGAA
Organism: Nocardiopsis synnemataformans; assembly: GCF_965343085.1. Taxonomy (NCBI): domain Bacteria; kingdom Bacillati; phylum Actinomycetota; class Actinomycetes; order Streptosporangiales; family Nocardiopsidaceae; genus Nocardiopsis; species Nocardiopsis synnemataformans. Next base: position 45,987 of record NZ_CBDRFA010000032.1, read on the forward strand.
CAGGACCGGGGTCTCCGCGCCCAGTTCGGTGAGCTTCTCCTCGACCCAGGGCAGCACGCCGTTGCCGTCGTCGTCGCCGAAGTCGGCGGAGGCCATGCCGACCGGCACGACTCCCAGGGCCAGCGGGACCTCGTGGTTGGCCCAGTTCACCGTGGCGACCCGCTCGGGCTTGGACTCGATGGTCGTCGTGCCGAGCGCGTGCTCGATGGTGACGGGGGTCCAGTCCCCGGAACCGCCGCCGTCCTCTCCACCGGAGGAGTCGGTGGAGCCGTCGGAGGAGCAGGCGGCGAGCGCCACGGTGAGCAGCGCGGCGGTGGAGAGCGCGGCCAGCCTTGAAACGCGGGGCATGGTTTCCTTCCCATCGTGGCCTTGGGGCCTCTTGCGGCCGTGGGGCCTCAGCCATGGCGGTGCCATGGTCCGGCTCCCGCACCGCCCCGGCGCGCGCACGGGGGTGTGCGTCCGGGAGGGGACCGGTCAGGTGCGGGGGGTGCGTGGGGACGGAGGTCCGGGGGCGCACACGCCGACCCGACCGCGGCGATGCCGGGAGATTAGGTTTGCCTAACCGAATTTAGGGTGTCCTTGGTGGGTTCGCAATCACGTAGATGCGACACCTTTTGTAGCGAATCGGACAAGAAGGGTATGGCGGGGGAGGCCGCAGGGCCTGCTGGGGCCTCTGTTGCGGATGTGTCAGGGGTGCGGTCGTGCGACCTGGAACGGCGTCCCCGCGGGCCTCACAGGGCGCGGAACCGGCCCGGACTCAACCCCGTGACCCGCCGGAAGGCCGCGCCGAACGCGCTCGCCGAGTGGTATCCCACACACACCGCCACCTCGTCGATCTCGTCCCCCCGCGCGAGCATCGTCACCGCGTGCTGCACGCGCGCGGTGGTCAGCCACTGGCTGAACCCCAGACCGGTCTCGGCGCGGAACGCCCGGGTGACGGTGCGGGTGCTCACGCCCAGCCGCGCCGCCCACACGGCCAGGGTGGTGGTGTCGGCGGGGTCCTCGCGCACGGCGGCGACGATGGGGGCCAGCAGCGGCGACTCGGGGATGTGCAGGAGCAGCTCGTGCCGGGCGGGGGCGAGGATGTCCAGCACCATCGTCTCGGTCCGCGAACGCTCGTCCGCGGTGAGGCCGTCGGCGTCGAGCCGGTCGAGCAGGAGCCGCAGGAGCGGGGTGACCTCCATCGCGACGGGCCCGTCGGAGATCGAGGGGACCGCGTGGACGCCGAACTGCGCGGCGCGGTGCCAGGTTCCCGCTGGTGTCCAGCCGGAGTGGCGCGTCCCGGCCGGGAGCCACAGGCCGACTGTGGGAGTGATCGTCCAGACCCGCGTGCCGATGGTGGCGGAGGAGGCGCCCCGCTGGTTCCAGAGCAGTTCGTGCGTGGGGTGCGAGTGCTCCTCCCAGAAGGTGTCGCGGGGGATGATCTCGGCGCTGCCCATGACGACGAAGGGCACCTCGATCTCACCGGCGGCGTAGGAGGGGAGCCTGCGGCTGTCGATCACGTCGCGCTGCGGGGGACCGGCGGGGCGCGGTTGAGTCGCAAGGCCCGGTCGGGTGTCTCGTTTGACCACGTCATCCAGGTTAGGTGCCGGTGGGCGCTGCGACGGCGGCGGCGTCGGCTCCCGGGCCAGGGAGCGGAATCGGTCCTGACGGGTGGAGGCGCCCGAGAACCGATGCCGGAGTCAGAGGAGCGAACCTGGGTTGGGATCTTCAAACCTCGCTGGAGAGATGTGACCGAACGTGGCCAACGGACACCCCAAGTAAATCGTGAATGTATCGTTGCTCTCGGTAATGGAAGCAGGTCTTTGGGGGTTCTGTGCTGGGTAAGTGGCGACGTTGCGTGTCAGTTCTGGCCGGAGGAGCGGTAGCGGCGGGGCTGCTCACCGTAACCATGGCTTCGCCCGCGTCAGCGGCCTTGGTATGCGGTTACAACGACAACGACAACGGAGAGGCCGTCTACCGCCACTGCGGTGACGTCAACGTGCGCATCAAGACCACCACCGTGTTCGGAAGCGACAGTTACCAGTGTGTGGCTCCGGGCGACACCGTCCTCGGGGCCACCTGGTTCATCAGTGGATCCCACTACGTCGGTGGAGTCGGGTGTTCTCCCGTGACCATTCCGCCGCGGTGATCCTGGTGTCGGCGGGCCTGTGACCGCTGCGAAGACGGCCGTGCGGGAGCCTGCTGCGCGGCCGTCGTCGGGTGCGGTCTACAGCAGGCCAGCGATGGGGTCGTCCGGTGCGACGGCGTCGTCTCGCATCGCGGAGTGCCCGCGCAGGGACTCGGAGGCGGCCAGGAACCACGCCTCGTACTCGGGACAGGCGATCACCACCTCGACCGTGCATCGGGCGAGTGCGGGATCGGGAGCGATCGAGCGCGCGAGTTCGATAGGGCAGGTGACGTCTTTGTCGTCACCGTCCCTGAGGACGAGGACGCCGCCCCGGTCGGGAACGCGCCTGGATTGGAGCAACACCGCCCTGGCCAACTCGTCCGGTTTGCGCATTTTCGCTGAGTCCAGACGGAAGGGCTGTGCGACGTCGATCCATGCTCCCGCGTACTCGGTCGCGACCCGGGTGAGGAGGTCCCGTACCGCCTTGTGCTCGCCGTGCCCCTCCACGATCGGGGCGATGGTGACTGCGGACATCACTCCTCTTCCCAGGACAGGCGTTCCTGGACGGGCGCAGGAAGGAGTTGGTCGGTTCTGAGTAGCTCACCGGGGGTGTAGAGGTGTTCCCGCATCGCGTGGGTACCGGCCTCGTCGAGCGGGCCGATGTTGGTCTCACCGGACACGGAACGGACCGCGTACAGCTCGGAGGGCTCGAAGTCGTCCCGGTCCAGCAGGTCGGGGCTGTGGCTGGTGACGATTACCTGGCGCCGTGTGCTCGCGTCCCGCAGTGCGTCCAGTAGGACTCCGGCCGCCGCAGGGTGCAGAGCGCTCTCCGGTTCCTCGATGCCGACCGTGCTGAGGGTGTCCCCGGTGTCGGAGAACAGGCAGACGAGGACGCCCAGTGCACGCAGGGTGCCGTCCGAGACCGACTGCGCCGGAAACCGCCACGGGTTCTCGGCCCCCGGTACGTCCTGGGTGAACTCCAGTGTTTCCCAGTTGCCGAGGTCCGCCCGCGACACCCCGTGCATACCGGGAACGATCATCCGCAGGTAGTCCTCGACGCGTTCCTTGTCGCTCGCACCCTGGGAACTGCGTTGCAGGCGGTGCAGCACGCTGGCGACGTTGGACCCGTCCCGGCGCAGGAACTCGCCAGAGTCAGGAGTCTGCGGTTCGCGCATGGCGTCCGGGTTCAGGCTGAAGACGCTGATGCCGGAGAGGCCCGCGTACACCCGCTCGAAGATGTCGATTCCGGCGGCTGAGACCAGGTAGAGGCGCTGGTCGTTGACCGGGGGCATGACGGGTTCGGAGGCCTTCTCCAGCTTGCCGTTCCTGACTTTGAAGAAGCCCTTCCAGGTTTCCGCTTCCCCGGTGGAGCGCACGTGGCACTCCTCCCGGGAGATCCGGAACGCGCCCTCGTCTGTCGTGGCCACCTCGACCCCGTACCTGCCCGAGTAGGTAGGGCCTCGGAACTCCAGGTCGATCGCGAAGTGGGTCGGGTGCCCGGTCGAGCGCTGGCGCACCTCGGCCACGCCGCCCCGACTGCGTAGCGCCTGGTCGAGCGAGGTCTGGAGAGCTTCGGAGACCAGTCTGAGAGCGTCGAGGAAGTTGCTCTTACCGGAGCCGTTGGGGCCCACGAGGAAGAGCAGTTGGCCCAGCCTGACATCGGCTTTGGCAATGCTTCTGTAGTGCTTCAGGTGCACCCGGGTGAGCGAGAACTGGTTGGCCTGCATGGAGTTCAGTCTTTCAGCATCCTGGCGGTAGGCCGTCAATCTGACAGAGGTGTGAGCGTGGTCAGGGCGTGGCCGGTGACCCATGCGTCAGCGGGCTCGCGGGGGACGGCGGGGGAGCGGGCAGCGTGGAGTGTCGTCAGGGCCCGGGCGTGGGCGCGGAATGCGTACGGCGGCGCTCACCGGGATGTTGGGGAGGAGGTCTGCGGCACAATGGCCATGTCGGCATCCCTTTTCTGGTCTTGCTCGGATGGTGCTGGCCTTGCTCTGGGAGCGCTGATTCCGCTCGCCAGAGCTTTTGCGTGCCCGGCCGGAGGCATGTGGAAGGTGGGGTGAGAGGTACGGATAACCGAGGTGTCAGTTCTCGGGTGAAAGATGGAGAATGAAGGTTTCTCCAGAACTGGTGACGATATCGCCGTTTTTGTCTTCTGGGTCTCACCGCGTTCCGCGAACCTGGCGGTAAGCGGAACGGTTCGGTAGCGGCGGCTGGAATCCCGCCCTGTCCTCGACCACGGAGTCCACGAGGAGGCTGAGCCGGTCGCGCTGCACGTACTTCCAGGTGCCGTGCCGGTCCTGGTAACTCCAGGCGAAGCCGTCCTTGAGGCCGATGGCGACGTTACCCAGGTAGGAGGGGCCGATGAGGGCTCGTTCGACATCGGGGCCGTGGGTCCAGGGGAAGCGCCGCCACTCGACGGTGAAGGTCAGACCCCGCTGGTTCTGGAAGGCGGCGATGGCAGCGGCGAACATGTCGTCGGAGGGTTTCCTTGTTTCGTTCATGCCCTCAGCATCCGACGCGGGAGTTCTGTTCCCCTAGTGAGTGAGTTGTATCTACAAAGGGATGGCTCCAAGAGGAACACCGAGGTTAGCTTTGGGTTATGGTGCAACACGATTTCGGTGCATACCTGGCGGAAGAACGCAATAACTCTGGCTACACCCTTCGCAAGCTTGCGGCTCTGGTGAACCTGAGCCCATCGACCATCTCCCGATGGGAGAACAACCACGTAGTCCCGCTCCGGAACGAAGTGGAGAAAGTGGACAAGGTCCTGGAGTTGCAGGGGCGGCTTGTCAGTGTGTGGGAGTTCGCGAAGGCGGAAGGGCTCCCGCAGTGGATGCACAGCGTCTCGCGACTGGAGGAGGCCGCAGAGACGATAGACCTGATATCTCCTTTGCTGGTTCCTGGGCTGTTGCAGTCTCCGAGTTACGCGCGACTGGTGTTCGAGGAATCGCTGATGGGACGCGAGTCGGGTGACCTGGAACGCTTGGTGGCGCTGAGGTGTGGCAGGTACGAGCAGTTGCGGAAGCTCAATAACCCTCGGGTCATCGCGGTGTTTCCTGTGACAGCGGTGACCTGCGTCCCTGACTGGGTTCGGAAAGAGCAGGTTTCACACCTTTTGTCCGTTTCTGAAGCGGGCAAGATGCGCTTCCACCTGGTTCCAGAGGACTCCATCCTGATCGGGGTGACGTCCATGCTTCTGCTGTTTCACCTTCGTGATGGCGGGAAAGCGGCTGTGAGCGACCATGTGGACGGCGCTACCTTGTATGAGGACACGAAGGTGTACGACCGCTTGCATGGTCTGGTGAAACAAGCACTGGGTAGCGCTCTGCCTGCGACCCAGTCTCGGAAAGTTCTGGAGGAACTACGGTGAGCGAGCGACGCGACTTCCACAAGTCCAGCTACAGCACGTCGGGCGGGAACTGCGTCGAGGTGAGCGAGGGCCACGACACCCTCGTGCGGGACACCCAGAATCGGGAGCTGGGACACCTCAGCTTCGACCGCCGCGAGTGGACCTCCCTCCTCTCCCTGCTGGCATCGTCCCCCCGCTAGCGACAGCCTTCCCGGTGTTCCCGGCGCTTTTTCTGAGACAGCAGGACCCCTGCTCCGACTCCTGGAACGGGGGTCTTTCGCTGGTGCAGGTGTGGAGCCGCTTCTGTCCGGCGCCGTCTGTGCATGGCAGGTATGACGGGCATGATCTAAGGCGCGGCTAGGGCTGACGGCCAAGTTTTGTGGAGAGCCCAACCTCCTACGGCGACCCTCTACGCCGACCCCGGTCAGGGGCGGTACACCGCCGTCGAGCCCCGCACCACGAGTTCCGGGGTGAACAACACCCGCTCGTGGACGTGCTCGCCGTGGTTCAGCTCCGACTCCAGCAGGCGCATCGCCGCCCGGCCCAGTTCGTACTTGGGCTGCGCCACCGTGGTCAGACCCGGGTGCACCAGGTCGGCGAAGTCCACGTTGTCGTACCCCACCACCGACATGTCCTCGGGCACCCGCAGGCCCCGTTGACCCAGGCCCTTCATCACGCCGAGCGCCAGTTGGTCGTTGGCGCAGAACACCGCCTGGGGCCGCTGCCGCGGCCCTCCGTTCAGGATCGCGTCCACCGCCCGCTCGCCCTGTTCGGGGTTGAGCAGCGGCTGCTCGACCACCCGCACACAGGTGTCCGGGTCCAGCCCGGCCTCCGCGAAGGCGTCGCGCAGTCCCTCGTGCCGCCGGCGCACCTGCTCGATGGCGAACGGCCCCGTCAGGAAGGTCACCGTCTCGTGCCCCAGCCCGATGAGGTGCCTCCCGGCCGCCATCCCGCCCGCGTGGTTGTCCACGCTGACGCTGCACCCCACGTCCTCGGCGACGTCGCCCCGGTCCAGGGCCACCCAGGAGGTTCCCTGGCGGCTCAGCCACAAAAGGTCCGACAGGTCGTCGTCCACGGGCATCACCACGGCCCCGGCCGCGCGCTGCTCGGCCAGCAGGCGCACGTTGCGCTGCTGGCGCTCGCGCTTCTCGGCGGAGTTGAGCAGCACCACGGCCAGTCCGGAACCGGCCGCCTCGTCCTCCACGCCCCGTGCGACCTCGGTGAAGAACGGGTTGGTCACGTCCAACACGAGCAGCCCGACCGATTCGCTGCGCCCCGAGCGCAGGCTGCTGCCGGAGGAGTTGCGCACGTAGTCGAGTTCGGTGATGGCCGCCTCGACCCGCAGGCGGGTGGCCTCGGCGACACGCTCGGGACGGTTGAGCACGTTGGACACGGTTCCGGGGGAGACCCCGGCGTGCCGGGCGACCTCGGTGATACCCACGCCGCGGCGTGCGTTGGAGGACCTGGTGGACAAGGGGCTTCTCCCGTGCGTGTGCGGAGGGCGATGCGAAGCATCGTACTCACACCCCGATTGAAACGTGTCAATCCCATGTCCGGAGTGGGGTGTTCTGGGCCGTGTGGCGTGCTGGAAAGGGCTTACCGACAGGGAGGTCGTTATCGGGGCGAGACCTGCGAATTCTTGGGCGCTCCTCTTGACGGTGTGATGTGGGGCACTTAACATCCACTTCATATTAAAACGTTTTTGCCGGGCACGGCAAAGAGAAGGAGGGCGCACGTGGACCCAGCAGAGGTCCCCCCACCCCTCGCCCTGGTCGACGTCACCAAGTCCTTCGGGAGCGTCAGGGCCCTGCGGGGGCTGTCCCTGGAACTGCGCCCCGGAGAGATCCACGCACTGGTGGGCGAGAACGGGGCGGGCAAGTCCACCCTGGTCAAGACGATCGCGGGGGTACACCGACCGGACGGCGGACAGGTCCTCGTGGACGGCCGTCCCGCGGAGTTCGCCGCGCCCGTGGACGCCCAGCGCGCCGGGGTCGCGGTCATCTACCAGGAACCCACGCTGTTCCCCGACCTGTCGGTGGCCGAGAACATCTTCGTCGGCCGCCAGCCCCGCACCCGCGTGCGCACCATCGACCGCGGCCGCATGCGCCGCGACACCCGGGAGGTCTTCACGCGCCTGGGCGTGGACATGGACCCCGACCGCCCCGCGCGGGGGCTGTCCATCGCCGACCAGCAGCTCGTGGAGATCGCCAAGGCCCTCACCCGACAGGCGCGGGTCCTGGTCATGGACGAGCCCACCGCCGCCCTGTCCGGCGTGGAGGCCGAGCGCCTGTTCACCGTCGCCCGCACCCTGCGCGACGCCGGTTCGGCGCTGCTGTTCATCTCCCACCGCTTCGACGAGGTCTTCGCCCTGTGCGACCGCATCACCGTGGTCCGCGACGGTGCGTTCGTCTCCTGCGACCCCACCGGCGACCTGGACGTGGACACCGTCGTGCGCCGCATGGTCGGCCGTGAGGTGAACAGCCTCTACCCCAAGGAGGAGGCCGAGCGCGGGGAGGTCCTGCTGGAGGTCGACGGCCTGACCCGCCACGGCGTGTTCGCCGACGTGTCCTTCTCGGTGCGCGCCGGGGAGATCGTCGCCCTGTCCGGGCTGGTCGGCGCCGGACGCAGCGAGGTCGTCCGCGCCGTGTTCGGGGTGGACCGCTACGACGCGGGCACCGTGCGGGTGGAGGGCAGACCGCTGGCACCGGGGCGGCCCCGGGCCGCCATGGCCGCCGGGCTCGCCCTGGTCCCCGAGGACCGCCGCCAGCAGGGCCTGGTCATGGAGTCCTCCATCGAACGCAACGCCACCGCCACCCGCCGCTGGCCGCTCAGCCGCCTGGGCCTGCTGCGCCCCCGCGCCGAACGCGACTCCGCCCGTGAGTGGGGCGAGCGCCTGAGCCTGAGGTTCGGCCGCCTCACCGACCCCGTCTCCACCCTCTCCGGCGGCAACCAGCAAAAAGTCGTCCTGGCCAAGTGGCTGTCCACCGAACCCCGCGTGCTGTTCGTGGACGAGCCCACGCGCGGCATCGACGTGGGCACCAAGGCCGAGGTCCACCGCCTGCTCTCCACCCTCGCGGGCCGGGGGCTGGCCATCGTCATGGTCTCCAGCGAACTCCCCGAGGTCCTGGGCATGGCCGACCGGGTCCTGGTCATGCACGAGGGCCGGGTCACCGCCCACCTGGACCGCGCGGAGGCCGACGAGGAGTCGGTCATGTACGCGGCCACCGGACAGCGACCGAGCGAGGCCGCATGACGAACACGGTCAGTACCGCCCCCGCCCCCGCGCGCCGCAGGCTCCAGTTCCGCGAACTCGGCGTGCTCCTGGCCGTGGTGGTCCTCGTGGCCGCCACCTGGCTGTACAACCCCGGGTTCCTGTCCAGCCAGGGCGTGCGTGACCTGTTCCTGGGCGCCACCGTCCTGTCCGTCCTCGCCGTCGGCCAGGCCCTGGTCCTGATCACCAGGAACGTCGATCTCTCGGTCGGCTCGGTCATGGGCCTGTCGGCCTTCGGCACCGGCCTGCTGTTCGTGACCTTCCCCGGCCTGCCCGTCCCCGTCGCGATGCTCGCCGGGGTCGGCATCGGCCTGGTCGCGGGACTGCTCAACGGCCTGCTGGTCACCACCGTGCGGGTCCCCGCCCTGGTCGTCACCCTGGGCACCCTGTACGCCTACCGCGGCCTCAACCACTGGTGGGCCGGGGGAGAGCAGGTCAACGCCCACGACATGCCCGACTCCTTCCTGCTGCTGGGCCGCTTCAGCGTCCTGGGGGTGCCCCTGCCCGCCGCGGTCGCCATCGTCGTGGTCGCCGTCGTGGGCTTCTACCTCGCCAGCTACCGCTCGGGCCGCGAGCTGTACGCCATCGGCTCCGACGCCGACGCCGCACGGCTCTCGGGCATCCCCGCCTCGCGCCGCGTCACCTGGGCCTTCGCCGCCAACGGCGCCCTGGCCGGACTGGCCGGGGTGCTCTTCGCCGCCCGCTACGGCACCGTCGACTCCACCGTGGGCACCGGCATGGAACTCCAGGTCGTGGCCGCGGCCGTGGTCGGCGGCGTGGCCATCGCGGGCGGTGTGGGCACCGTCTACGGCGCCGCGCTCGGCGCCGTCCTGCTCACCACCATCACCGCAGCCCTGCCCATCTGGCAGGTCAACCAGTTCTGGCACCAGGCGGTGGTGGGCGCGCTCATCCTGGCCGCCATCGGCCTGGACCGGCTGCTCGCGGTGCGTACCGCGCGCAGGCTTCGAGGAGGAGGTGCCCGTGGCGCCTGAACGCACCGTCACCGCCCCCGCCCCCGACCGGGCGCCCGAGGGCGCCCCGGCGCGAGACCCCGCAGGCCCCGGCCGGATCCGGTCGCTGCTCTCGGCCCGCGAGACGCCGGTGGTGGGCGCGCTCGTGGTCACCCTGCTGGCCGCCGGGCTGTTCGTGGACATGTTCGCCACCGCGCGCAACATCGACTTCCTGGTGCTGAGCGTGGCCGCCATCGCCCTGATGGCCCTGCCGATGACGCTCATCGTCATCACCGGCGAGATCGACCTGTCGGTGGCCAGCACCCTGGCCCTGACCAGCGCCACCCTCGGCGTGCTGTGGGAGGCCGGGGTCGCCATCGAGACGGCCCTGTGGATCTGCCTGGCCGTGGGCGCGCTGCTGGGCGCCCTCAACGGGTTCCTGGTCACGGTGTGCGGGCTGCCGTCCCTGGCCGTGACCATCGGCACCATGGCCCTGTACCGGGGCCTGGCCTACGTGCTGCTCGGCGACCGCGCCGTGGCCAGCTACCCCCAGAGCTGGGTCAGCGGCGCCCGTGCGCCCTTCCTGGGCGTGGAGGGCCTGCCGTGGATCGCCGTGGCGATCCTGGTCCTGGCGGTGCTGTTCGGGGTGCTGCTGCACGCCACCGCCGTCGGCCGCTCGCTGTTCGACATCGGCAACAACGACGAGGCCGCCCGCTTCACCGGGGTGTCGGTGCGCTGGACCAAGTTCTGGCTGTTCACGCTCAGCGGGGTGGTGGCCGCCGGGGCCGGGATCTTCTGGACCCTCCAGTACGGCACCTCCCGCGCCGACACCGCCTTCGGCCTGGAACTCCAGGTCGTGGCCGCCGTCCTGCTCGGCGGGGTGTCCATCTTCGGCGGGGTCGGCTCGATCCTGGGCGTGCTGAGCGGCGTCGTGCTGCTGGGCGCCATCCGCAACGCCCTCCAGCTGTTCGGCATCAGCAGCGAGGTCCTCCAGATCGTCACCGGCCTCATCCTCATCGCCTCCGTCGTCACGCCCAACCTCGTGGCCCGGCTGCGCGCCAGACGCGCACCCGGCACCCGCCCCTCCTCAGCCCCGGCCGCGGCACCGTCCGCCGCGTCCGCCCCCACCAAGGGAGAACACTCATGACCCAGGGCCGCCCACGCCACCTGCTCCTGGCCGCGTCCGCGTTCGCGGTGCTGATGACCGCCGCCTGCGGCGGGGGCACCACCATCGAGGACGCCCAGGAGGAGAACGAGACCGGGCCGACCGGCACCGCCGACCCGGACGCGCAGATCCCCGAGGGCCTGAAGATCGACTTCCTGCCCAAGCAGCTCAACAACCCCTTCTTCGAGATCGTCAACCAGGGCGGCACCGAGGCCGTCGAGGAGGTCGGCGGAACGGCCACCGAGCGCGGCGGCACCGAGGCCACGGCCGACTCCCAGGTGGAGTACATCAACGCGGCCAGCCAGGCGGGCAGCGACGTCATCGTGATCGCCGCCAACGACCCCGACGCGGTCTGCCCGGCGCTCAACGAGGCCCGCGACAACGGCGCGGCCATCGTCGGCTACGACTCCGACGCCAACTGCACCGACGTGTTCGTCAACCAGTCCTCCACCGAGCTCATCGGCCGCACCCTGGTCGAGATGATCGCCGAGGACCTGGGCGGCGAGGGCACCTTCGCGGTGCTGTCGGCCACTCCCAACGCCACCAACCAGAACGCCTGGATCGCGGCGATGGAGGAGGTGCTCGCCGAGGAGGAGTACGCCGACCTGGAGCTGGTCGAGACCGTCTACGGCAACGACGACGACCTGGAGTCCTTCCAGGAGATGCAGGGCCTCATGCAGTCCCACCCCGACCTGGGCGGCGTGGTCTCGCCCACCACAGTCGGCATCGCCGCTGCGGCCCGCTACATCAGCGACTCCGAGTACCAGGGTGAGGTCGCCGTCACCGGCCTGGGCACGCCCAACCAGATGCGCCAGTTCGTGGACGACGGCACCGTGAGCCAGTTCGCCCTGTGGAACCCGCTCGACCTGGGCTACCTGGCCGGGTACACCGGCGCCGCGCTCAAGTCCGGGCAGATCACCGGCGCCGAGGGCGAGACCTTCACGGCCGGGCGCCTGGGCGAGTTCACGTTCGAGACCGACGGGGAGATCGTGCTCGGCCCGCCGCAGGTCTTCGACGCCGAGAACGTGGACGACTTCGACTTCTGAGCCCGCTGCCGAGAATGCTCTCCGCGGCCGCCCCTGAGGCTGTCACCGGGTCCGGGCCGTGTGCCGGGGCCCGTCCCTCCGTCCGGGGCGGCCCCGGGGCGCCGGGAGCTTTCCGCGGCCCTTCGCGTCCGGTAGCCGTTCTCGCGGCCGTGGAGGCGTCTTCCGCGCGCCCGGCACACGGAAACCGGGCCCGGGCGGCTCCGCCCGGCCCGACGTGCCGCAATCCGTACCGCTTCGTACATAACCGTCATGGTCTGTCACGCCTTCTCCAGACCCGTCCCACAGGAAGGACGTCCGTGCAGCGCGTCTGCTTCATCCTCAAGGTCCGTCAGGAGCGCCTCGCCGAGTACCGGGAACGGCACGCCGAGGTGTGGCCGGAGATGCGCGAGGCCCTCAGCGCCACCGGCTGGCACAACTACTCGCTGTTCTGCACCGAGGAGGGCATGGTCGTCGGCTACCTGGAGACCGAGGACTTCGAGGCCGCCCGCGCCGCGATGGCCGAGACCGACGTCAACGCCCGCTGGCAGGCCGAGATGGCCCCGTTCTTCGAGGGCCTGCCCGGCCGTCCCGACGAGGGGATGGTGCCCCTGACCGAGGTCTTCCACCTCGCCTGACCGCTGCCTCGCCTGACCTCAGGTTTTCCCGACCCCCACGAGAGGAACCGCCGTGCCCCCCGCCCCGCGCTCCCCGCTGCGCGCCCTGGCCGGACTCGCCTCCGGCGCCCTGGCGCTGGCCCTGGCCACAACCCCCACCGGCCCGGCGGCCGCCGCCGACACGGCCGCCGCGGCGGCCGACACGCCCTCGGCCACGCCGCTGGGCAGCTGGACCCTGGACGAGAACGCCCTGTACTTCGTCTCCTACGACGGCCTGGTCAACAACGGCTCCTACCAGCAGTCCGGCATCCTCACCCACGGCCGGTACCAGTACGCCGCCTGGTACACCGAGGACCGCCACGCCCTCCTCGCGCGCCGCTCCCTCGACGGCGGCGACTGGCAGACCGTCCGCCTGCCCCACCGGCTGAGCGTCGACGACTCGCACAACTCCATCTCGCTGGGCGTCTCCGCCGTGGACGGACGCCTGCACGTGGGCATGGACACCCACAACACCCCGATCCACTACACGCGGTCCGAGGCCGGGCTGGTCACGGGCGGGGCGGACTGGAGCGCCGACTCCTTCGAGCCGATCCAGCGCGACCTGGCGGGCCTGGACACCGGCTCGATGACCTACCCCCGCTTCGTCCCCACGCCCGACGGCGGCCTCCAGTTCGCCTACCGCACCGGCGGTTCGGGCGACGGAACCCAGGAACTCGCCGAGTACGCCGACGGGGAGTGGACCCACCTGGGCGCCTGGTCCTCGCCGGACGGCTCCTACGCGGCCAACGGGGCGGTCAGCGACAGCCGCAACATGTACCTGCACGGGATCGGCTACGGCGACGACGGCCGGTTGCACGCCTCGTTCACCTGGCGCGAGACCGCGGCGGGCGGGGACATCCTCTGCCACCCGGGCGGGCTGTCCAACCACGACACCGGCTACGTCTACAGCGACGACGCCGGACGCACCTGGCGTACCGACGACGCCCGCCTCGCCGCGGTCACGGGCACCCGGATGCGGGTCTCCGTGGACACTCCCGGACACGTCGTGGACCCCCTGCCGCTCGACTACGCGCTCATGAACCAGGAGTCGCAGGCGATCGACTCCTCGGGCAGTCCGCACGTGGTCATCAGCTACCGGCCGGGCAGGTTCGGGCACTGCTCGACCGACTTCGTCGACGACCGCAGACGACAGGGGCGCACCTTCCACCTGCACCAGGACGACGCCGGGACCTGGCACAAGGTGGAGCTGCCCGAGCCGCTGAACGCCTTCGGGCGCTCCCGGCTGGTGCTCACCGAGGACGACACCGCCTACGTGGTCATGCCCTTCGGCCGCATCCTGGCCGCCACCGCCGACACCGGGTGGAGCGAGTGGACGACGGTCCACGACGGCGCGGGCGTCGACGCGTTCGGTGAGGTGCTGGTGGACGAGTCCCGGGTGGCCTCGGAGGGGATCCTGTCCGTCCTCTACCAGGAGGCGGGTTCGGGACCGTCCACGCCGATCCGCGTGGCCGACTTCCGGCTCGGCTGACCGGGGAGGGGCGGCCCGGCGTCCGGCCGGGCCCCTTCCCGGAGGGCCGGGGTCACTCGGCGGGCAGGTCCACGCGGATCTCCCCGCCCAGGGACGCGCCGCCCTCCAGTTCCAGGTCGTCGCCGCTCCAGAACCGGCCCGGGTCGTAGTACCCGGGCAGGCGCCCCGAGGGCAGCAGGCCCATGGCCTCGTAGGTCAGGGCGATCACCTCGGCGCAGTAGGCGGTCTCCAGCGCGCGCTCGCGCGGGCCCCTGCCGAAGGGCAGCCGCCGCAGGGGCAGGCGTCCGCGCGCCCAGCGGGCGGCCATCTGGGTGGTGGAGGGGAAGGGGGTGCCGTTGAGTCGGGCGACCGTGCGCAGGGCGGCGTCCTCCATCGCACCGTCCGCCAGGGGGTCGAGCTGGCGCAGCCAGCCGCGCTGGCCGTACTTGCGGCCCCACACCAGGACGGCGTCGCGCAGGTCGTGCAGCTGTACGCCGCGCTGGTGCCTGCCGGTCCACACGTCGGGCAGGGAGCGGCCGAGTTCGGCGTGCCACATCAGCGGCGGCAGGTCCTCGACCACGACGGACATGCCGACGTGGTTGACCGGGCTGTTGGTGGTGATCTGGATGGCGCGGTCGGCCGCGCTCGTGCCGCGAAAGACCCAGACGTCACCGGTCCGGGTGAGCTCCAGCGCCTCGTTCAGGGACATGCTCGTGTCTGCCACACCCACTAGCCTAGGGAACATGCGTTGGTGGAAGGCCCTTGGAGTGGCCGCTTTCGTGGGCGTCGCGGCGACCGGCGCGGTGATCGCGCGGTCCGAGCGTCAGCGCCGTGCCTACACCCCCGAACAGGTCAGGGAGCGGCTGCGCGAGCGCGCCGCCCAGGCCGAGGTCGCCGGGACGGACGGGACGCCCGGAACGGTCGTGGAACCGGGGGAGGACCTCGGGGTGCCCGCGTGGCGCCGTCGGCTGTCCGGGCTGGCCGCGGGGGTGCGGCGTTCCGCGGCGGCGGCCCTGGGCCTGCTGAGGGGCCGCGTCGACCGCTCGGTCTGAGGGCCGCCGTCAGGGCACGGCGGCCGGTCGGTCCGGGTCGGCCAGGCGTGAGACGCCGGGAACGGCCAGCGGCAGGAGCGTGGTCACCAGCCCGGCCACGGCCGCGCCGACCAGAACGGGGCGCGGGCCCACGGTCTGGGCCAGGGCCCCGGCCAGCGCGTACCCGACCGGTTCCAGCGCGAAGCTGCCCACCTCGTCGACGCTGATCACGACGCTGAGCAGGTCCTGGGGGACCGCCCGTTGCAGGGCGGTGTACCAGTACACGCCCAGGAGCATGAAGCCCGTGCCGGTGGCGGCGTAGCCGGTCAGCAGCAGCCAGACGGGCACGGTCGCGGCCAGGCCCAGCAGGACCAGCGGGTAGACGAGCACGCCCGCCAGGGAGACCAGGCCGGGGCGCGCCGGACTCCAGCGGGCGGCGACGACCCCGCCCAGGAGCTGGCCCGCCGACATGCACGACAGCGCCAGCCCGTAGACGGGTTCGGCGTAGGAGTCGGCGACCACGATCGGCAGCAGGGTGAACCCGGGGGCGAGGGTGGCCGGCGCCTGCACGGTGGCGACCGCGATGATCGCCACCACCCAGGGCCGCCGCACCACCTCGCGCAGCCCCGCCCGGAAGTTCGCGCCCATCGTGGCCCCGGAGCGCTCGGCGGACGGCGCCGCCTCGCGTACCAGCAGCAGCACGGCGCCGCCCACCGCGAAGGCCGCGGCGACCAGCGTGAACACCGCCCGCGCCTCCAGGGCGGCGAGCAGCACCCCGGCCGCGGCGGGGCCGGTCACGCCCATGCCGCGTCCCACGACGTTGCGCAGGGCGTTGGCCTCCCGCAGTCGGTCGCCGGGGACCAGCAACGGCATGATCGATCCGGCGGCGGGTTCGCTCACCGAACCCGCCACGCCGCTGGCCGCAGCCAGGCACACGAACCAGGGAGCGGAGTCGGGGCCCAGGGCGAAGCCGAGCATGACCGCGCACTGGGCCAGGACGCCCGCGGCCAGCGCGGTGGACTTGCGGACCCGGCTCACCAGGGCGCCCGCCAGCAGGGTGCACAGGGATCCCGCCACACCGCGCGCGCCCAGGACCAGGCCCAGGAGCAGCGGCCCGTGCCCGGCCAGCACCAGGCCGACCATGGCCACGGGCAGCATCGCCGAGCCGAGTTCGCTGGCGCCCCTGCCCGCGAGGAGGAGGCGTAACCCCCGGTGGCGCAGGGACGGGGGCAGCGCACGCGCGCGCATGGGTACTCCTCGGGAAAAGCCCTCAGTGTGCCGGTGGCCCCCGCGGCCTGGCGAGTGGTTTTCCGGCGGCCGGGGGGCGGGGCGCTGCCTCCCGCGGCTTCCGCGGTGGGGAGGGGCCAAGGTGTTCCCGCGTGTTCCACGGGTAGGGGGCCGTGTTCCAGGGGGGCGTGCGTCCCCGGGCCGGGGAGCGTTGTTACCCACTGGTACTACCGACTGGTAGCTTTGCTCTGTCGTGATGGCCGTACGGCCGCACCCGGACACGGACAGCGAGGAATCAAGCAGTGCACGAGGGCGTCCTCATCCGGCCCCGACCCGTCCCCCGGGCCCGCTTCCGGATCTTCCTGCTGCACCACGCGGGCGGATCCTCCCTGGGCTACCGGCCCTGGGTGCGCCACTTCCCGGCCGACTGGGAGGTGTGCCTGGTGGAGGCGCCCGGACGCGGCCGGACCTCGGAGGACAAGCCCTTCCGTGACGCGGGGGAGCTCGCCCGCCACCTGCGCGCGCACCTGGCCCCCGAACTGGACCGCCCCTTCGGGTTCTTCGGCCACAGCATGGGCGCGCTCCTGGCCTACGAGCTGACCGCCCGGCTGGCCGCCGACGGCCCCGCCGACCCCGCCTGGCTCGGGGTGTCGGCGTGGAGCCCGGCCCCGGGCCCCGAGCACGACGAGCCCCGGCACCTGCTGCCCTCCGAGCAGCTGCGCCGGGGCATCGCCCGCATGGGCGGGACCGCCGCCGGGTCCCTGGCCGACCCCGAGCACTGGAAGCTCGTGGAGCCGCTGATCCGCGCCGACCTCGAACTCGTCGACACCTGGTGCCCGGATCCGGACGCCCCGCCGTTGAGGACGCCGCTGTCGGCCTTCGGCGGTCAGGGTGACCCCGGCGTCACGCCCGAGCGCCTCGCCGCCTGGGACGGCTGCGCGGCGGGGCCGGTGGAGCGCCACATCCTGCCCGGCGAGCACTTCTACTTCGTCGGCCGGATCGGCGACGTGGTCACCCGCATCGTCAAGGACGTCCAGGCCGCCCTGCCCCGGTAAGCCCGAGGCGCCGACCGCCGGGTCGGGTCGGCCGGGGACAGCCCTGCTCATGAAGGCGTCGTCGGCGCCCACCGTGCCTCTGGGAGCGACAACACCGAGGAGGGGACCCCGCGCGCCGCACCGGAGAAGTTGGCGGCCGGTGCACGGCACGCGGTGCCCCGTGACGTTGTTCCGCCCGTCAGCCCCCGACCGCGATGACGTAGCCGGGCCCGTCCGCCGCCAGCTCCACCCGCTCCGCGCCCTCCAGGCCCGCCCGTGCCCCGCCGCCTCGGGCGAGCACCTCCAGACCCGAGACGTCCAGGTCGGCCAGGGCCGCGGACAGCGCACCGTGCGGGCCGTCGGCCAGGTGCACCAGCACCACCTGGCCGTCGAGCGAGCGCAGGAAGGTCATGTGGTGCGGACCCGCGTCCAGCCAGCGCAGGCCGCCGGTCTGGAGCGCGGGCAGCTCCCGGCGCAGGGCCAGCAGCCGGGTGTGGGCCTCCATCGTCCCCAGGTCCCACGCCTCGGGCCGGTGCCAGGGCATCGGCCTGCGGGCGTTCTCCCCGTCCACGCCCTCCATGCCGATCTCGTCGCCCGCGAACACGAACGGCACGCCGGGCAGCGTCACCTGCGCCGCCACCCCGACCTCGTGCCGCCCGGGGTCGCCGCCCACCACGGTCCGAAAGCGCGTCGAGTCGTGCGTGCTCAGCGCGTTCACGCTGTGCGTCAGCACCCGCCACGGCAGCCCGGCGTTGGTCGCGCGCATCGCCCGCACCGCCTGTTCGGCGCCGCTGCGCGGCAGCGGCGAGTCCGTGCGCAGGTAGCGCACCCGCTCGGGCGCGGTGTTCAGCCACGTCCACACCGGCCGGGTGAACCCGGCGTAGTTCATCACCCCGTGCCACCCGTCGTGGTGGGTGTCGGGGCCCGCGTCGTGGAAGTGCTCGGCCAGCAGCCACGACCCGTCGCCGCCCCGCTGGTCGTCCACCTCGCGCATCCGTGCCGCGATCTCGCCGGAGACCTCGCGGTTGAGGTCCTGCGCACCGTTGCGCCCGGTCATGTTGGCCACGTCGATGCGCCAGCCGTCCAGCGCGTCCGGCCCGCTCAGCCAGCCCACGAGCACCGAGTCGTCGGCGCCGTAGACCCGGCGCCGCAGCTCGGTCGAGGAGTAGTCCAGCTTCGGCAGGCTGGGCACCCCCAGCCAGCCCACGTAGCCGTCCGGGTGGTCGGTGAAGTGGTAGAACCCCGCCTCGGCGGAGTCCGCGTCGGCCCGCGCCGCCAGGAACCACTCGTGGGCGTCCCCGGTGTGGTTGGTGGTCAGGTCGCCCATCACCCGCATGCCGCGTTCGTGCGCGGCCCGTGCCAGCTCCCGCAGGGCCCGGTCGCCGCCGAGCAGCGGGTCCACCTCGGAGAAGGTGGCGGCGTCGTAGCGGTGCGTGGAGCGCGCCGGGAAGACGGGGGTCAGGTAGACCACCTCCACGCCCAGCGCGGCCAGGTGGTCCAGGCGGCGGCGCACCCCGTCGAGCGTGCCGCCGAAGTACTCGCGGGTCGCGGTCAGCCCGAAGGCGGAGGGCTCGTCGTCCCAGGAGCGGGGCAGCGCCCAGTCGGGGTGCTCGGCCGGGGGCTCGATGGAGTCGTCGTCGCGGGCGAAGCGGTCCGGGAAGACCTGGTAGACGCTCGTGCCCGTGACCCACGCGGGCGGCGGGGGTCCGTCGATCAGCCGGAAGTCCGCCGCGTCGGTCACCTCGTGCCCGTGGACGCCCTCCTGGTTGAGCCACGTGTACTCGGCGCCGCGCACGATCGCGAACCGGTAGTTGGTCACGACCGGGCGCACCGGCACGTTCGCCTCGAACCAGACGGCGTCGCCCGACGCGTGCGTCCTCTCGGCCCGGAAGGTGACGCCCTCGCCGTCCTCCACCACCCGGGCGTACACCGCGTCCGCGCCCCCGGGCACGCGCACGCGCAGCCTCGCCCGGCCCTCCCCGACGCTGACGTGGTCGGGGGATCCGTCGTGGTGGGGGTCGCGGACGAACTTCATGGGGCGGCTCCTGGGCTGCGGGGTGCTGACACGTGAGCGGACCCCGCCGCGTGGGCGGCGGGGTCCGGTCCAGACTGGTCAGTATCGCAACGGGAGTCGGGCGTCGCGAATCCTTTTACACCAGCCTGGGTCTTTTGTCGCGCTTTGTTCCTTCGTGGTGTCCCACCTGTTCGGTCCGAGGGGGTCGGGGGCGGCTTCGCTGGCACCGAGGGGGCAGGCCAGCGGGTTTCCCTGCGGGGGTCGAGTGTCTGGGAGCGCTCCCAGGTGTGGTGGACACCCTAATCGTCGTGATACGCGGTGTAAAGGGGTCGTGACGGACGGGTTCGCGGCCTGTCCGCGTGGGCCTCGTGCCGACGCGCGCGGACAGGGCGGCGGCCGCGCGCACGCCTGTCACGCCGCCCTCCCCGTCAGCCGAGACGGAGTAGACCGGCCTGGGTGGGGCCGAAACCGCACGCCCGGCGGTAGAACCCCTCCAGGTGGGGCTCGTAGTCGACATGGACCCATTCGATGCCCAGTTTCCGCAGGTCCCGCACCAGGGCCGCCACGACGCGGCTGCCCACGCCCTGGCGCCGCACGGCCGGAGACACGGCGGTGTCCAGGAGGAACGCGTGGGTGCCCCCGTCCCAGACCGCGTGCACGAATCCCACCAAGCGTCCCTCGCGGAACTCCCCGGCCCACGAGCGGCTGTGCCTTCGGAGCCTGGCGTCCCAGGGAACCAGCGTGTAACCGCCGCCGAAGGCGTCGGAGTGCAGGCGCGACACCTCCTCGTCATCGACGGGAAAGCGGGTGCGCAGGTCGTGGGGCATGGTCTTCGCCTTTCGAGGCGGACTTCGCGGGTGTCAGTACGGCGGGCGGGGCGTGATGCCGAGTCTGTTGACCTTCCCCCCTGTCGTGGTGGTTTGTCGCGGGTTACGGTGGTGATATGAGCCTTGAGTTGCCAACCGACCGACTCCTCATCCGGGAGTGGCAGCTGGACGACGCCGAGGAGGCCCTGCGCATCTACGGGGCCGACGAGGTCGCGCACTGGCTGACGCCGGAGTGGCATCCGGTGCACGACACCGATGCGATGCGTCTGGTGCTGCACGCCTGGGTCGAGGCGGGGCCCAACCTGATTCCGCCCGCGGGACGCTGGGCCATCGTCCGCGAGGAGGACGGACAGCTCGTGGGAGGACTCTCGCTGAAGCTCCTCCCGCCCTTCGAGGAGGACTTCGAACTCTCCTGGGTGCTGCGCCCGGACGTGTGGGGCCAGGGGTACGCCACCGAGGCGAGCCAGGCCATCATCGCGTGGGCCTTCAAACAGGGCATCGAGGAGGTCTTCGCGGTCGCGCGCCCCAACAACAAGCGGGCGATGGCCGTGGCGCGCAGACTGGGCATGGAGTGGGTCGGCGAGACCGAGAAGTACTACGACATGCGCCTCCAGGTCTTCCGCATGCGCCCTAGCTGATCAGGGAGAACGGCCCACCGCCCGCTTCCGTGGAGCGAGCGGCCCGCCGCCCGCCCCGAACACCTGCGGCCCCGTCGGGAAACCGGCGGGGCCGCACGCGTCCACCGGCTCAGCCGTCCAGGAACTTGGCGATGCGCTCGGTCTCGGACTCCGACAGGCGGACCGCGGCGGCGGCCGTGTTCTCCTCCAGGTGCGCCACCCGCGACGTGCCCGGGATGGGCAGCATCACCGGCGAGTGGTGCAGCAGCCACGCCAGCGCCAGCTGCGCCGGGCTGACCCCGTGCTCGGCGGCCAGCGGGGCCAGCGGCGAGTCCGGTCCCACCAGCTCACCGCGCCCCAGCGGTGCCCATGGCAGGAAGGCGATCCCGTCCTTCTCACACTGTTCCAGCACGTCCTCGCACTTGCGCGCGACCGGCCCGTACCAGTTCTGCACCGACGCCACCGGAGTGATCGCGCGGGCCGCCGAGAGCTGCTCCACGGTCACCCCGGTCAGCCCGATATGGCGGACCTTGCCCTGTTCGCGCAGTTCCACCAGGGCGCCGAGCTGGTCGGCCAACGGCACCTGGGCGTCGATTCGGTGCAGCTGGAGCAGGTCGATCCGCTCCAGCCCGAGGTTGCGCAGGCTCAGCTCCGCCTGCTGCCTGAGGTACTCGGGGCGGCCCAGGGGGTGCCACTGCCCCGGTCCGGGGAGCGCGAAGCCCACCTTGGTGGTGACCACCAGGTCCTCGGGGTAGGGGTGCAGCGCCTCGCGGATCAGCTGCTCGCTGATCTGGGGTCCGTAGGAGTCGGCGGTGTCGATGAGGTTCACGCCCAGCTCGACCGCGCGCCGCAGCACGGCCAGCGCCTCGTCGCGGTCGCGGGGCGGTCCCCACGCCCCCTGGCCGACGAGCTGCATCGAGCCGTACCCCAGGCGGCGTACCGGCAGGTCGCCGCCGATCACGAGGGTCCCCGACTCCCGGGCGATGTGTGGTGTGGCGTGTACGTCGGTCACGAAGGTTCCTCCCGGACGGCGCTGGGCCGAGCGTGCGGAGCCGGGGCGGGAACCGGGCGAAGACGCGCGAGACCGGGCCTCCGGCGGTGTCCCGGGCAGAATCTCAGCAGGTGGGAGCGGTCGCAAGGAACCACGGGGCGCGTCGGACCGGATTCCGGGCTCCGCGCGGCGCCGGTGGGGGAGGAAGTGCGCCAACGGTGCTTTTGCCTGCCGCCTGCCGCCTGCCGCCTGCCGCCTGCCGCCTGCCGCCCGCCGCCCGGTGCCCGCCGCCCGCTGCCGCACACCATGTGTGCGCGGTGCGGGCGGCCCCGCCGCGGACCCCGGCGGACCCGGCGCCCGTGACGCGGTCCCGACGGGGCCCGGATCCCGGATCAGGTGCCCAGGTACTGGCTGATGCGCTCGGTCTCGGACTCCGACAGGCGCACCGCGGCGGCGGCCGTGTTCTCCTCCAGGTGTGCCACCCGCGACGTGCCCGGGATGGGCAGCATCACCGGCGAGCGGTGCAGCAGCCAGGCCAGGGACAGCTGCACCGGGGTGATCCCGTGCTCGGCGGCCATCGCGGTCAGCGGGGAACCCGGCCGCGCCAGCTCACCGCGCCCGACCGGCGCCCAGGGCAGGAAGGCGATCCCGTCCTTCTCGCACTGTTCCAGCACGTCCTCGGACTGGCGGAACGACGGCGCGTACTGGTTCTGCACCGACGCCACCGGAGTGATCGCGCGGGCGGCGGACAGCTCGTCCACCGACACCTCGCTCAGTCCGATGTGGCGGATCTTGCCCTGTTCGCGCAGCTCCACCAGGGCGCCGAGCTGGTCGGCCAGCGGCACCTCGGGGTCGATCCGGTGCAGCTGGAGCAGGTCGATCCGCTCCAGCCCCAGGTTGCGCAGGCTCAGCTCCACCTGCTGCCTGAGGTACTCGGGGCGGCCCAGCCTGTGCCACTGCGCCGGGCCGGTGCGCGCGAAGCCCGCCTTGGTGCCGATGACCAGGTCGTCGGAGTAGGGGTAGAGCGCCTCGCGGATCAGCTGCTCGCTGATCTGGGGTCCGTAGGAGTCGGCGGTGTCGATGAGGTTCACGCCCAGTTCGACCGCGCGCCGCAGCACGGCCAGTGCCTCGTCGCGGTCGCGGGGCGGCCCCCACACCCCCTCGCCGACGATGCGCATCGCCCCGAAGCCCAGGCGGTGCACCGGCAGGTCGCCGCCGATCACGAGGGTCCCCGACTCCCGGGCGATGTGTGGTGTGGCGTGTAGGTCGGTCACGGTGTCCCTTCCGGACGGCGCTGGGGCCGCGTGCTCAGAACTTCCAGGGAGGAGGGCCGCCGCACGGTTCCCGCGTGCGCGGATTCGCGTCCCCGGCGGTGTTGCGGGCAGGATCTCAGGAGGCGGCGCGCGCCCGCAAGGCGCCACGGGCGCGCGGGGGAGGGGGGAACCGGGTGGCGGGGGATCTGGAGCGGTTGCTGGCGGGAACGCGGGTCCGGCTGCGCCCGGGCGGTTACGTCTTCACCACCGTGCCGGACGACGCGTCCCTGCCCGAGGGGGTGCGTCCGGTGGTCACGGTGGCCGAGGACGAGGCCCTGACCGTGGTGTGCCCCCGCGAGGAGGCCGACGCGGCCGGGCTGCCCTACGAGGACGCGGTCACCTGGATCACGCTGGAGGCCTCCGCCGGGGCGGAGGCGGTGGCGCTGGTGGCGGCGGTGGCCGCCGCGCTGACCGGGGCCGGTCTGCCGTGCGACGTGGTGTCCGGCTTCCACCACGACCACGTGTTCGTTCCCGAGGAGGCGGGGGAGCGGGCGGTGGCGGTGCTGCGGGCCCTCCTCGGCTCCGAAGAGGGCTGAGCCGCGGGGGCTGAGCCGCCCTTCGAACGCCACCGCGCTGGCTCACCCCCGCCCGGGACCGACCGAGACCAGGTCGTCCTGGAGCAGCCCGAAGGCCCGGGTCAGGATCACCCTGCGCCCGCCGCACGCGCAGCGCTGGTAGGCGACGACGCCCTCGCTGGTGGTGTGGTTTGACTCGGTGGTCCAGTGGTGTTCGTGCCGTGTGCGCATGGGGCCAGTCTGGTGTAATGGCATTATGCATCTCAACCCTTACGGCCAGGATCCGGTGACCCTGGCCGTGGACCTGGTCAACCGGCCGCTGACCGGTGTGGCGGACCTGGAGCGCCGCTGCGCCGGAGTGGGCTTCCTCCTCGAACGCCCCGTCGGCGAGGACGACGTCGCCGCCGTCGGTGAGTTCCTGGAGCGCTGGGCGCGGGTGGTCGACGCCGCCGACGCGTCCGCCCGCGCGGACCGGCTCAACCCGCTGCTCATCGAGTTCTCCGCCGCCCCGCGCCTGACCGACCACGCGGGCACCGGATGGCACCTGCACTACCGGCCCGACCTGCTGCCCGCCCACCGGCAGGTGGCCGCGCTGCTCTCCGTCGGCACCGCCCTGCACCTGACCGGCCGGGGCATGGACCGGCTCGGCCGGTGCGCGGCGCACGGTTGCGACCGCGTCTACGCCGACTTCTCGCGCGGCGGACGCCAGCGCTACTGCTCGCCCGCCTGCGGAAACCGCGACGCCGTCCGGCGCCACCGCGCCCGCGCGGTCCAGCCCTGACGCGCGGCCCGGCCGACCAGCCGCCCCGGTCGGGAACGCCCGCTTCCGGGGCGCGGGCGGCGGACCGGTCCGCCGTGACGGGAGAACCGGTGGGCTCAGGAACCCGCGTCGCGGCGCGCCACCGAGGCCAGGTCGGCCTCGATGCGCGCGGTGGTCTCCAACAGCGCGGGCAGCAGGTCGCGGCGCACGTCCTCGATCGAGGCCCGGTTGGCGTGCGCGGACACGTTCGCGGCCGCGATCACCCGGCCCGACCCGTCGCGGATGGGCGCGGCCAGCGAGCGCAGGCCCTCCTCCAGCTCCTGGTCGACGATGGCGTACCCCTGCTCACGCACCCGCTCCAGTTCGGCGCGCAGCTCGGCCGGGTCGGTGATGGTGAACCGGGTCAGCGGGGTGAGCTCCACCCGCTCCAGGTAGGCGTCCAAGCCGCGGGCGTCGTGCCCGGCCAGCAGGACCCGGCCCATCGAGGTGGCCGAGGCGGGGAAGCGGGTGCCCACCCGGATGGCCACCGCCATGATCCGCGAGGTCGCCACACGCGCCACATAGAGCACGTCGTCTCCCTCCAGCACCGACACCGAGGCGGACTCGTGCACCCGGGCGGACAGGTCCTCCAGGTGGGGCTGGGCCACGTCGGGCAGTCCGGCGGAGGCCACGTAGGCGTAACCCAGCTCCAGCACGCGCGGGGTGAGCGAGAACAGCCTGTCGTCGGTGCGCACGTAGCCCAGGTCCACCAGCGTGAGCAGGAAGCGGCGGGCGGCGGCGCGGGTCAGGTCGGTCTCGCGCGCGACCTCGCTGAGCGTCATGGAGCGCCGCTCGGCGGAGAAGGCGCGGATGACCGTCAGGCCGCGCTCCAGGGACTGCACGAAGTGGGCGCCGCGGGCCTCTTCTTCTTCGGTCGGCATCTGCTCTTCCCGGTTCGGTTGCGGGGGCGGCTGGCCGCAGCCCCCGGAAAGGTTCTCACACCGCCCGGACGGAGTGGCAGAGCCTGTTCGCGGGGTGCTGCGGGGCGCCACGGGGGCACCGGGCAGGGGGCACGTACCGCCCACCCGGCGGCGACCCGACGGGCACGGCCGGCCTGGCCAGTCCTCTTGTCGGGCTGCCGGGGCCTCCAGCGCCCGGATATCGGCAACAGCCTCCTGTGCTCAGAGTGTTCGTGTTACAACAGAAAGCGATCGGGGGCGTTCCTGATTCGGGCGTGAAGCCCTGTGGCGACCAAGGGGGACGACGGTGGACGTGATCGGAGCGGGCTTCCCGCGCACCGGGACGACGTCGGTGAAGGCGGCTCTGGAACGGCTCGGCTTCGGCCCCTGCCACCACATGTTCGAGGTGATGTCGTCCGCCGAACTCGCGGAGCACTGGGCAGGGATCGCGGACACACCCGCCGGTGAGGTGGACTGGGCCCGCCTGCTGGAGGGCTGGCGCTCGGGCGTGGACTGGCCGTTGTCGTTCTTCTGGCGCGAGCTCGCCGACGCCTTTCCGGACGCGAAGGTCCTGCTCACCGTCCGCGATCCGCACCGGTGGTACGAGAGCATGCGCGCGACCATCTTCGAGATCGTGCGCGAGGCCGCAGGCAAGCCGTCCGGACCGGGGGTTCCGCTCCAGGTGGGCACGATCCTCCCCCTCCTGGAGCGCATGTGGCTCGCGCACTTCGGCGTTCGGCACGACGAGATCCCCGACGAGGCGACCGCGGTGGCGGCCTTCGAACGGCACACGGCCCGTGTGTGTGCCGAGGTCCCGGCCGACCGGCTGCTGGTGTACCGGGCAGGGGAGGGATGGGAGCGCCTGTGCGCCTTCCTGGGCGTCGACGTTCCGGACGAGCCCTTCCCCCGCCTCAACGACACCGAGGAGATGCGCGCGAAACACGAGCGGTGGCGACGCGGTGAGCCCGTGACCTGACCGGGTTTCCCGCCGCCTGACTCCGGCGCCGCTGACCGGACGGACTCGTCCGATCAGCGGCGCCTCTTCTTTTCCCCGGAGCGGCCGTGCCCGCCGACCGGGTTCGGTCCGCCCGGCGCTCCGCGCGTGCCGGGCGGACCTCACGCGTGCCTTGACCACGTCCGGGAACGGCGCTACCGTCAAAGCCAAGATGTGCGCTCTGAGAACATGCATTCGCTATCCGAACGGGAGTGCTCCATGATCGTGCCCCTGGACGAGGCGGTACGCGAGCTCGTCCACGACGGCGACACCGTCGCCCTGGAGGGGTTCACCCATCTCATCCCCGTGGCGGCGGGGCACGAGATCATCCGTCAGGGCCTGCGCGACCTCACGCTGGTGCGCATGACCCCCGACATCGTCTACGACCAGCTCATCGGCGCCGGGTGCGCCAGCAAGCTCGTCTTCTCCTGGGGCGGCAACCCCGGGGTCGGCTCGCTGCACCGCTTCCGCGACGCCGTCACCTCCTCCTGGCCCGCGCCCCTGGAGATCGAGGAGCACAGCCACGCCGGAATGGCCAACCGCTACGTCGCGGGTGCCTCCGGCCTGCCCTTCGCCATTCTGCGGGGCTACTCCGGCACCGACCTGGTCGCCAACAACCCCAACATCAAGGCCGTCACCTGCCCCTTCAGCGGGCAGGAACTGGCCGCCGTGCCCGCCCTGAACCCCGACGTCACCGTCGTGCACGCCCAGCGCGCCGACCGCGACGGCAACGTGCAGCTGTGGGGCATCACCGGCATCCAGAAGGAGGCCGTCCTGGCCGCCGACCGCGCCCTGGCCACCGTCGAGGAGGTCGTGGACGTCCTCGACCCCGTCCCCGGCCAGGTCGTCCTGCCCGCGCGCGTGGTCGACCGGGTCAGCGTCGTCCCCGGGGGCGCCGCTCCCTCCTACGCGCACGGCTACTACGAGCGCGACAACGAGGCCTACCGCGCCTGGGACGCCGTCGGCCGCGACCGCGAGGCCTTCACCGCCTGGCTGGAGGAGCTCACCTCGGCTCCCGCCGCACCCGAGCCCGCTGGGAGGGGCCTGTGACCACCGCGACCTGGACCTCCGACGAGATCATGACCGTCACCGCGGCGCGCTCGCTGCGTGACGGGATGTCCTGCTTCGTCGGCATCGGCCTGCCCAGCACCGCCGCGAACGTGGCCCGCCGCACCCACGCGCCGGGCCTGTGGATGGTCTACGAGTCCGGCACCCTGGGCACCGTCCCCGACCACCTGCCGCTGTCCATCGGCGACGGGATCCTCGCCGACACCGCCGACACCGTGGTCTCGGTCCCCGAGGTCTTCAACTACTGGCTCCAGGCCGGGCGGATCGACGTCGGCTTCCTCGGCGCCGCCCAGATCGACCGGTACGCCAACATCAACACCACCGTCATCGGCGACTACGCCGACCCCAAGGTGCGCCTGCCCGGGGCGGGCGGCGCCCCCGAGATCGCCGCCTCCTGCCGCGAGGTCATCGTCATCATGCGGCACAGCCGCCGCGCCTTCGTCGAGAAGGTCGACTTCGTCACCTCGGTCGGCCACGGCTCAGGCCCCGGCGACCGCGAGCGCCTGGGCCTGCGCGGCGCCGGTCCGGTGCGGGTGATCACCGACCTCGGCGTGCTCGAACCCGACCCCGTCACCCGCGAACTCGTCCTGACCGGCGCGCACCCGGGCGTGGACGCGGACGCGGTCCGCGAGGCCACCGGCTGGGACCTCACCGTGGCCGACGACCTCGCCGTCACCCCCGAGCCCACGGAAGGGGAGCTGACGGTGGTGCGCTCCCTGACCGGGGCCGACTGAGGGGGCGGCGGGCACGCCCCACGCCCGACTGACGACGTCGGGCTCCAGTCCGTCCGCGGTCGGGCCTCCCCCGGCCGCACCACACCAGGAGGTCCACGGTGACCGACGTCCACGTCCTCGACGGAGGCGCCATCGCCATCGGCCACCCGCTGGGCGCCTCCGGTGCCCGTGTCCTCGGCTCGCTCGCCCACGAACTGCGGCGGCGCGGCGGAGGACGGGGGCTGGCGGCGCTGTGCATCGGCGTCGGCCAGGGTCTGGCCGTCGTCCTCCAGGCCTGACAGACAGGCTGACAGGCCTCCCACCCCCGCGGCGACCGGGAGCCGGCGCCGCCCGAGACGGAGGAACACCGCCATGTCCACCCCACCCGACGCGACCACGGCGTCCGGGCTGTCCGTGCCCGGCTACGTCCGCGACCACGACAGCCACCCGCCGCTGGACCACCCCGGGTACGGGAGCACCGCCCTGCGCCACCCCAAGCGCCCGCTCACCCTGCTTCCGCACACGCTCACCGAGATCACCGCGCCCGTCCTGGGACAGGACCGCCTCGGCGCGCTCGACCACGACCTCACCCGCCAGCACGACGGGGAGCCCCAGGGCCAGCGGATCATCGTGCACGGCCAGGTGCGCGACAGCGACGGCGCCCCCGTACCGCACACGCTGGTGGAGGTCTGGCAGGCCAACGCGGGCGGGCGCTACCGCCACAGCGGGGACAACTGGCCCGCCCCGCTCGACCCGAACTTCAGCGGTGTCGGGCGCGCGCTGACCGACGCCGAGGGGCGCTACCGGTTCGTCACCGTCCGCCCCGGCGCCTACCCCTGGCGCAACCACCGCAACGCCTGGCGGCCCGCGCACATCCACTTCTCCCTGTTCGGCCGGGCCTTCACCCAGCGCCTCGTCACCCAGATGTACTTCCCCGACGACCCGCTGTTCTTCCAGGACCCCATGTGGAACTCGGTCCCCGATCCGAAGGCGCGCGAGCGCATGCTCGCCGCCTACGACCACGACGCCACCGAACCCGAGTGGGCGCTGGCCTACCGCTGGGACATCGTGCTGCGCGGGCGCGAGCAGACCCCGTTCGAGTCCGAGGAAGAGATCCTGGAGGACGACGAGTGACCAGGTATCCCACCACCCCGTCCCAGACGGTCGGCCCCTACCTGCACATCGGCCTGCCCTGGCCGGACGGCCCCCACGCCGTGGCCGAGGGCACGCCGGGCGCGGTGTGGATCCGCGGCACCGTGTACGACGGTGCGGGCGCCACGGTCCCCGACGCCCTCGTCGAGACCTGGCAGGCCGACCCCGACGGGCGCTTCGACCACCCCGACGACCCGCGCGGCGCCCGGGCCCGCCCGGGCTTTCGCGCCTTCGGCCGCTGCCCCACCGACGCCGCGGGGAACTACGGGATCCTCACCCTCAAACCCGGCGCCGTCCCGGGGCCGCACGGGGACCAGGCGCCGCACGTGGACGTGTCGGTGTTCGCGCGCGGCATGCTGCACCGGGTCGTCACCCGCGTGTACTTTCCCGAGGAGGAGACCGCCAACGCCGCCGACCCGGTGCTGGGGAGCATCGGGGACCCCGAGGCCCGGGCCACCCTCGTCGCCCGCCGCACGGAGGACGGATACCGCTTCGACGTCCGCCTCCAGGGCGAGGGGGAGACCGTCTTCTTCGACATCTGACGTCGGAGAACCGGAGCGGGGGATGGCCGCCGTGGTCGACGGTTCCACGGCGGCCGCCCCCGCTCCGGGCTGACCAGATGGGCTGACCAGAGATGTCGCCGGTGCGCCGCGTGTGGCCCTGGCCCGCGCTGATCCTGTACTCATAGTCGGTGTCGGCGTTCGAAGCTCGCCACAAGCACAGGATCACGGCCGAGGGGAACGGCTGGCGCACACCCACCACCCGCCACGACGAGTCCTGGAGGAAACCCGTGCCCGGTCTGTTCGACGGCGTCCTCGACCACGGCCCGCTGGCCGCACTCACCGACGACACCGCCTGGCTCCAGGCCCTGCTCGACGTGGAGGCCGCCCTCGCACGCGCCCTCGCCGACACCGGCGCCCTGTCCGCGGAGCGCGCCGAGACCCTCGCCGCCGCCTGCCGCGCCGACCGCTACGACCCGGCGGCGCTGGGCCGGGCCGCCGCAGACGGCGGCAACCCGGTCATCCCCCTGGTGAAGGAACTCACCGCCCGGGTGCGCGAGACCGATCCCGAGGCGGCCCGCCACGTCCACCGGGGCGCCACCAGCCAGGACGTCATGGACACCGGCGCCATGCTGCTCGCCCGCCGCGCGGGCGCCGCCCTGCTCGCCGACCTGCGCGCGCTCGCCGACCACCTGCGCGGACTGGCCCGGGCGCACCGCACCACCGCCATGCCCGGCCGCACCCTGCTCCAGCAGGCACTGCCCACCACCTTCGGCGCGGTCGCCGCGGGCTGGGCCAACGGGCTGGCCGAAGCCGCCGACCAGCTCCAGCACGTGCTGGAGCACCGTCTGGCCGTGCAGTTCGGCGGCGCCGTCGGCACCCTGGCCTCCCTCGGCGAGGACGGACCCGCCGTCACCGCGGCCCTGGCCGCCCGTCTGGGCCTGGCCGAGCCCGTCCTGCCCTGGCACACCGAGCGCGGCCGGATCGCCGAACTGGCCGGGGCCCTGGGGCGGACCTGCGGGGCGGTCGGCACCGCCGCCCAGGACATCGTGCTCCTCGCCCAGACCGAGGTGGGCGAACTGGTCGAGGACGGCGGCCCCGGAGTCGGCGGCTCCTCCACCCTGCCGCACAAGCGCAACCCCGTCGCGGCCGTCAGCGCCCTGGCCAGCGCCCGGCAGGCCCCCGGACTCGTCGCCACCCTGTTCGCCGCCCAGATCCAGGAGCACCAGCGGGCCGCCGGGAGCTGGCACGCCGAGTGGCTGCCCCTCACCGACCTGTTGCGCCGCACCGGCGCCGCCGTGGCCTGGCTGCGCACCAGCACCGCCCGGCTGAGGGTGGACGCCGCGCGCATGCGCGCCAACCTCGACGCCACCGGCGGCCTGTCCCTGTCCGAGCGCGTCACCACCGACCTGGCACCCGAACTCGGCCGCATGGACGCCCACCGCCTGGTCGCCGACGCCTGCCGGGAGGCCGTCGACTCCGGCCGGGAGCTGGCCGAGGTCCTCACCGAACGCCTCGACGGGGTCCGCGGTGGTGGGCGGATCCGCGCGCTGCTCGACCCGTCCGGGTACCTGGGCTCGGCCCCGGTGTTCACCGACCGGGTCACCGGCGCCGGAACGGGTAGGACCGGCGACGCGGCGGACACCGGCCCCAGGGGGCACTGATTCCGTGGAGAACACCGCGGTCGCGCGGGGGACACCAGCTCCGCTGGGAACACCAACCCCGCGGGGAACACCGGACGCACGCGAAACACCGACGGCGAAGAAGGAACACGAGGATCCGATGAGCGTTGACCTGCACCACACCGAGAGCGGACCAGCCGACGCACCGCCCCTGCTGCTCGGCGGCTCCCTGGGCACCACCACGCGGATGTGGGACCCGCAGGTCGAGGCGCTCTCGACCGTGTTCCGGGTGATCCGCTTCGACCACCGCGGACACGGCGGCTCACCCGTCCCCGAGGGGCCCTACGGTATGGCCGACCTGGGCGGCGACGTCATCGCGCTGATGGACCGGCTGGGCATCGAACGCGCCCACTACGCGGGGCTGTCCATCGGCGGCATGGTCGGCCAGTGGCTGGCCGTCCACCACCCCGGGCGCATCGACCGCCTGGCCCTGATGGCCACCTCCCCCCACATGGGCCCGGCCCGGAACTGGCGGGACCGTGCCGCGATGGTGCGCGCCGAGGGCACCGGGGCCGTGGCGGACTCGGTGGTGGAGCGCTGGTTCACCCCGGCCTTCGTCAAGGAGCGTCCGGCCGAGGTCGCCGTGCTGCGCGACCAGGTCGCGTCCACCGCGCCGGAGGGGTACGCGGGCTGCTGCGGGGCCATCGAGACCCACGACGTGCGCGGGGACCTGCACCGGATCAGCGCGCCCACACTGGTCATCGCCGGGGCCGACGACCCGTCCACCCCGCCCGAGGGCAACGCCGAGCTGATCGCCGAGCGCGTCCCCGGCGCGCGCCTGGTGGTGCTGGAGGAGGCCGCGCACCTGCTGTCCTGGCAGCAGAGTGCCAAGGTCAACACCCTGCTCACCCAGCACTTCGCGTCCGCCGACCGCCATGGCGCGGGAACGCGGATGCGCCGCGCCGTGCTGGGCGACGAGCACGTGGACCGGGCCCGGGCGCGCACGACCGGCTTCACCGAACCGTTCCAGGACCTCATCACCCGCTACGCCTGGGGTGAGATCTGGACCCGCCCGGGTCTGGACCGCCGCACCCGCAGCTGCATGGTGCTCACCGCGCTGGTCGCGCACGGGCACTGGAACGAACTGGCCATGCACGTGCGCGCCGCGCTGCGCAACGGGCTGGAGCCCGACGAGATCGGCGAGGTGTTCCTCCAGGCCGCCGTCTACTGCGGGGTGCCCGCCGCGAACCGGGCCTTCGGCATCGCCCAGGAGGTCTTCGCCGAGCAGGACGCGTAGGCGTGGGGGCGCTGGTCAGGGTCGTGCGCTGACCAGCGCCCTCGGGTAC